>CAYZHU010000038.1:0-11978 GCA_964477585.1 uncultured bacterium | reverse complement strand
ATCAATGGTAAGCGAACCTGATCGAACATTAATATCTTTAGGCCAATATCCAAAATTGATATAATCACCAGCAAATAGACAAGCTCCACCTAAATCATCTTCAGCATACATCTCTCTTACCCCCCTTTCAATTCTTCCAACGAAAGAAGGCGTATCATTTGATCCTATTACAGAATTTAATGCACTAGCCATTGGGCCACCTTTTTAATTATTTTTTTTCAGCAATTCTTTGTAAAAACATAGCAATTATAAAAAATAAAGTAATAAATGTAAACAAATAAACGTTTGAATTTATTGTTATTTTATACAATAATATTGAGATAACCGAAGTTGCTGATATCAAGAGCTCTATGACTCCGCACAAGGTGCCCCTAAAGCTAGGAGAAGTGGAAGATAAGACGGCATCATATACAAAGGGGAGGTAAAACCCCCCCAAGTTTGCAACTAGCATCGTCTGGTATGAAAAATCTAAATTATCGATGTTAAAGGAGAGCGCTGAAAAAAGCGGAACTATAGAGAATAAGATTCCCATTCCGTAGGCAAGTGTCAAAACTGATAAATGAGGCGTTTTACGGTAAAGAAGTCCCAATGAAGTTCCAACCAATGAGCCAACTCCTAGTAAAGAATAAAGTCTTAAGTTTGAAGATTGCATCTCTAAAAATGAATCGGACAAAAAGAAAACTATTTGCCCAGCAAATAAAGCACAAAGAGTTAGATAAACTTTTGATCTATATCCAGGATGAATTATTTTTCGGAAATCCAGAAAATGAAATTTTTTATCTCGAATATCATGAAAAAAAATAAATAAAATTGCTGTTATCAATAGAAATGGCAACACAATTTTTATAAACACTATGTGTTGCATGCCTGATAGATATGAAAAGAAACACCAAGGCAAAAATTGCGCAATAAAAGTGATTACAATTAGTTGAACCTTTGATTTATGAGGAAAATTATCAACAATTGATGCTCGGGCTATTGGCGTTGGATTAAATGTCAACCCAAGTAACAGTATCAATAAATCAGAAACACCAAAATGATTAATTATTATTATAAATAAAAATCCTGAAGCTAATGTTGACAAGAGGCATGCTTTCCGATTAAATCGGTCAGATAAGAATCCTAAATAAAGACCGCTTACTGCAAGTGAGAGAATCCAAATTATAAAATAATCTTCGGAATTTGGTAAGCTGTATATCTGAATAGACACAAGCTCAAACAAAACAATCATCAACAATGCTGGCAAGCTATTGCATACTTTTGTGAGCATGTCCTGAGACGCCACAAGTTCATTGTTGTTCATTACATTCTCTTTATTTCCTCAAGAATTCGTTCCAGATTACTTTTCAAAAACATTTCGGGACCGCATTAATTTTCAATGCCAACTACATTACTTTACAAGCAATTCCTTAAATTTCTGCATTCACCGTGCTCTTGGACCACAAAAGATACAAGACAAGAATTAAAATAGTTATACCCAGCAAAATGTCGTCTTGAGCAGATTTCAGAAGCAGTCGTAGTTAAAAGCATCTTAAATTCTTATCTTTTGAGTAACATGAAAATAGATAGATATCAATCAAAGAAAAAAAGTCAGGTCAAGTAGGATCTAAAATTATATCGAAAAACTCCAACAGAGCTGTCCTTTAGACGGATTTATTGAAGTTCCTATTGAGATTTCCAAAGGATGGACCATTATCAGTGCGGAAACAGAACTCGGGACAAGGAAGTTTCTTTTGGATACAGGAGCTAGTATTTCTGTCTTTAGGAAATCTGTTATCGATACGATTCATGCAAAAGAAATCCATGATAGGATCTGGGAATTTAATACCACTCTGGCTTTTGGAGGATATGACTTTGGAAAGAAGAAATTTTGGGTTTTTCAGTTCCCAGAAAAAATCTTGGAATTCGATGGAGTTCTGGGAATGGATTTTCTTAAAGAGCATGCCATCTGTCTCGATTTTCAGAATAACAAGGCCTTCATCCAACCTACTAAGAACCGTTTTTGGAATAGACTAAGCAGGTTCTTTGCAAATTGAATATTTACCAGACTCTCATCCCAATCATTGAGCGATAGAGGGCTCTCTCTGAATCGACATAGCGCCTTTTACTTTCCGCATTTCACATCTATAACATTCGTTGTGAAATTTAATAAAAATTTTCATTTTCAAGAGTTGTGTCAAAAAAGAATGAGCTAAGAAAAGGATCGATCGACCTTTCAGTTTCATATTGTATCGAGAACGGATACAAAAATCTGATTTTATTCCCAAAAGTCAAAAGTGGATCTAGGACAGACTCACATACAATTTTTACAGATGAATCTATGTTGATTTCATTGGAAACATAGAACTCAAAGTGAAATTCATTATTCCGATATGGTTGAAATCCTTCTCGAGAAACCAATGACAAATATAAAGGACTATCAACCAAATTAAATATTTCAAAAAGCGGAACACTAATACAAATGACGAAATCGTGACCTTCTTCTTCAATCTTATAACTCCACCCCCTGGAGATTAAGGCATAGAGCGCCGCATAACAGGGGTGACTAAAAGCGACCCTAGTGGTTTCGCCGTAACCCAATTCTTTTCCTGGGTCGAAAGATACAGAATAGAGACAGTTTTCTGTGCTGTCATAGAAATCGTTTGATATGAGAAAAAAAAGATCGTATAAGTTTTGTCTATCCTCTTTCCCAACAAGGAGAGAAAATCGCTGCATCAGTTTAATGTAAGTTTGTAAAGGTAGATCATCAAACTCTATCCTCAATTGATCCATGCTCTCTAGATTTTCAATCGGATATGGAACCAATGAATCGTCCTTATGGTATAAATGGGTACCATAGCGCTGTGGATGACCTTCCCGCAAAAGTATTCTATCGGTTAATTCAGGGATCCACTCGTTCCGTTTATCATTATTTATAAGCATTACCAGAAATTTTTTTTGAAAATCTAGGTCCGAGGAACGAATCGCCATTTGAGAAATGTCTGAAAGAGTCTCTTCATCTGAGGGCAAACCATAGACCCCGAGGATTTCTATGATACGTTGGGTGTTATTGATCTCTCGAAGCCGGATTTCTTTAGCTATATCAATTTTAGCTGCTGAATCTGCCGTGTAAATCATACGCAGCCTAGCCTCATCATCTCGAGTTATCATTTCCTCCACTTCATCAATGGGGAAAGAATTAGCTTCCACAGTGCTAAAAAAAAACGAGCCAACCATCAAAACGATTAAGAATGCTTGCTTCATAAAACTCCTTAAAATGGAGAGAACTCTAAAATTTATTACCTATTTTTGTCCAAAACTTTCGGAGTCTATGGATAGTCGGTATGTAAGAAAAGGAAGTGTGTAAGGTTCCTCAAGCAAATCTGGCAGTTGGAGGGCTTTCTCTCCCCGTATTTTCTACGGTTCAAGAGGATTTTAACTATGATATCCTTTTCTTTCATTCATAATAGAGGCTTTTAGAATGAAAAAAATTATGGCTGCTCTACTGGCTTTTACATCTCTTACCGCTGCACCTCACGCAATCGTTTTTGATTTTGGCGGAGTGCTCACAGGAGAACCCAACAGGGAAATCGCTGTTCAATTCTTACAAAATAGCTTCCACCTTTCTCCTGAAGAATTTGAAGAGGTCAATAGTTTAAAGAAAAAGGCTCTTATAAGGGGCCAAACAGATGAAGAATTTTGGCTCGGCTTTGCTAAAGAAAAGGGAATTCAATTGCCCAAAACTTGGGCTCAAGATTTTAAAGAAGTTTTAAAAAAGTGCATCGGTATCAATGAAGAAATGTTTGCGTTTGTAAATCATCTCAAACAAAAAAGCTTGATGGTAGCGCTGCTTTCCAACGTGGACTCTCGTTTAGCTGGCTTCATCCGAAATGTCGGCCTTTATGAACCATTCGATCCTTGCCTCCTCTCCTGTGAGATCGGCTTGGAAAAACCTGATGCCAAGGTCTATGAGTATCTTTTAAAAGAGATAAAACTCCCCGCTCAAAATGTTGTATTTATCGATGATCGCTTAGAAAATGTAGACGCAGCAAAACAGGTAGGTATTGATGCTATCCTATTCATTTCCCAGGAGCAAATTCAAAAAGAGTTAGAAGTTAGACTTGGAAAGTGATGAATATTTCATTGATAGGTTTTCTTTGTCTGGGGACGATCTTAATATCTTAAGAATCTAGCCTGCCTGAGCGGAAAATCGATATATATTTGAGTAAAACTCTTCCGCCCCAGGGAACTTTTTAGTTAAATATTATGCTGATTAATACAAATTATATGTCAAAAAAATTAAAAATATTACATTAATTTACATTAATTAACATGTTCATTAAAATCGCAATCCAATATTGCAAATTCAGCCAAGGTGAATTATGACAACACCAATTCCACTAGTTAGATATGGTACGACTTCCTCACAAATTCCGGCATGTCTGGAAAAAATCATATATAAAAAAATATATAATATTGCGCTGAAATGCTTTGAAAGGCTCGCCCATTGGGCCTTGACTACCTTTTCTCGTTTTTACCCAGCATATACCAATCTTTACAACCTCCAAATAGCAAGCCATCAGCGCTATATTTCTAGACTTCTACCTGAGGATCCTTTTGTTGATACTGCAGGGCTTCTGGATGGCTTTCCCGATAAAGAGCTCAGGCTCCAACATTTTTCAGATGGAACTGGAATCCTTGATTTAACAGAGGGAAGAATTTGCAGAAGAACGACAAGTTGGAGATTTGAATTGAATGGCCGTGAAGTGATCTTTAATCATGATGAAGAAAGTGATACGCAATTTGGAGAGTTTGGAAAAGAGTTAGATACAGAATATGTAACGATTGAGGACTCTAGAGAACTTCCAGGCCGGGTTAAAATTACTGAACATAAGACCTTTGATCGCATAATCCAGTGGGTCGTCGATACAAATAAAAGATTTATTAATCATCGGATGGTGCCGGCGGGTGTTTCCGGCTTTATGTTTTGTAATGATCCGAGCTACGTCACAGAAGATGTGATCCCCAATCTCAAAGGGGACAAAATTTGTATCGAGTAACAATAAAACATATTAATTAACCTCAGTATATCAATGGTTGTCTGCTTATCGCATAAAGGAAAAGGCGGTCTCACAAAAAGCGCCGAGGCTGAAGAGCTGCATAAATTTAAAATTAATGCTTAAAATGATTTTTAATGAATTAACTTCTTATGATTTAAGGAAAGATTATGTCAAAACCTATTAGTTATAACTCTCACCCCTCTTATCAAGGTGATCCATTCGGTATTGAAGCTTCTTCAAGCCAATCGATTTCTTATAGTTCGCCTAGCAGTAGAATACCTAAGTCAAGTAGTAACTCGCCCAATCCTAGCAGTGCGTTTTCCAGAATCAGCAGTGCATCGTCAAGCGCAATCAGCGCATTGCCCAGATCCAGCAGTATGTTGTCGCCTCATCCTAGCAACCCCTTACCTAGATCAAAACCAATTGCAGCACCAGCAATTCTAGAGTTTGATCCAGATCTAGATTCAGAACCAAATATTCTAGCACCTTTATCAATTCCAGACATGTCTTCAATAGGGCCAGCTTCCTCTCTCTATGATAATGATGAATTTCCTCCTATTCCCGATATTGATCCAGACTCACTGATAATGAGAACTCGGAATTCTTCACACTATTCTTCACACTTCAGAGATTGTCTTAGCGAAAGAGAGGATTCGGGAGCAGATCAATTTTCAATGCGACCTCCCAGTTCACTTATTTCGTATCCGGAACAAGTAGAGATTTTGGAATATTATTACAGACAAGCGCAGGTAGACGCCGAATATGGCGGTCCTGAAAGTGAAAAATGGGCTGATCTTATCGCTAGACAAGAACTTGCTTTGGCAGCTTTCGATAATCCCGGAAGCCCGCGTTTTGCTCCAGCAGCAGCGGTTCCAGTGGAAGCGGAGAATCCTCCTTTCGTCGACGGGGACAAATCCCTTTATCAAAAATATCCGGGACTGGGACAAATAGGTTTTGTACAGGATCTTGAGGTAGACGGCAGAAGAATTGATCGTGTCTACCTGCGTCCATATCCAATTTCCAGAGAGATACTGGATGCATCAAGGAACCCAGAGGTTCGGCTCTTATCATCATCTCGTGGGCAATTTGTGCTTCGAAATAATCCTGCAGCACAAACATGTTTCGATAACATGGGCAAAATAGATAGCTTTTTTCGAGACGTATTTCATGAAAATCCGGTCAATAATATGCACACTCCAATGAGAGCTTATCTCAATAGTAAATGTGCTCTCAATAACGCTTGCTGGGCTCCGGCCAACTGTGCAGGTATAGACAGTGATCAGCAGCAAGCTGTTCATTTTGGACCAATGGATCCTAATATATATAAACCCTTCGTTACTGATTTTAGCATAACAGCGCATGAATTTGGTCATGCGGTTAACTCATATACTGCTAAATTTAATTACAACGGAGAGAGCGGTGCTTTAGATGAATCGGGAGCAGATGTATTTTCTATTATGGCACAGCACTATCAAAATAAAGCATTAGCCAACGGTCCTGACACTGAGTGGTTGATTGGAAAGGGGGTCCGGGTGAATGCCATACGAGGAGTGGCCTTACGCTCTATTAAAGATCCAGATGCGGGATACTCGTCTCAACCAGATAATTATGCGAACTGCAAGCATTTGAGACCAGATGAAAAGCCAAGTCCGCACAATAATAATGGATATCGGCATCACAATTGCAGCATTCCAAGTAAAGCATTTTGTGAATCAGCCATTGGGATAGGCGGCCCTACTTATGGGACTGCAGGAAAAATTTGGCATCGTGCTTTGACGAAGTCAAGAGAAAAGGATAATTTTTCTAATTTTGCATTGGGGACATTGAAGGCAGTCAAAGAGCTTCGGCTTAATAATGGGGTGGAAAATGCAGTAGGCCAGGCATGGACAAGGGTTGGGGTAGATTTAAGAGCGTTTCCGCGCCCGGGGCCTGCTCCAATGCCGGCGCCTGTTCCACGCCGCCCGGGACCTGCTCCAATCCCGGCACCTGCTCCAGTTCCGGCACCTGCTCCACGCCGCCCGGGACCTGCTCCAGTCCCAGCACTGAGGGATATCCGAACCCACCCGCCACTGATGAGGTACCAGATTTCCCGAGAAATCAACGCTTTCCTATTAGAGGAACAGCAAAGGATGATAGAGATTAATCATAGGATTAACCACACGACGCCCGAGCCTAGCTGCACGCTTCAATAATCCCAGCGCAGGTCGGGATTTCTGTAACAAGTGCCCAGATTCTCATGACCTGAGACTTCTTTTGTCTTCGGTCGCAGCGCTCCTCATTCGATCCTTGCCTCCTCTCCTGCGAGATCGGCTTGGAAAAACCTGATGCCAAAATCTACGAATATCTTTTAAAAGAGATAAAACTCCCCGCTCAAAATGTTGTATTTATCGATGATCGCTTAGAAAACGTAGATGCAGCAAAACAGGTTGGTATTGATGCTATCCTATTCGCTTCCCAGAAGCAACTTCAAAAAGAGTTAGAAGTCAGACTTGGAAGTAGACTAAGATATTGATTGTAAGCTACTTGATCGAAGGTTAGGTTGAGCGAGTTCGTCCCGGTGAATTTGAGAGAGCAGGGTGAAAAGCTTGAAATTAAGGTTAAAAATCCTGTCTCAAACATCTAATAGACAGTTAGTTAAGAAAGCACCTTGCAAATTGTCCATGGAATCATTAAAATGCAAGGTATATGCGATATCTTTCCAGACATATTGAAAAACAGATTTTAGAATCGTCAAAATATTTTAAGGCAATTCTTATACTTGGCGCTCGACAAGTAGGTAAAAGCACACTCCTCACCCATCTTCTCCCAGACGTTAAGCACATTGTCTTCAACCCTGTACAAGACCTATACAAAGCCAGACAAGATCCAGATCTCTTTCTTGAATCGTTCCCCCCACCACTTATTTTAGATGAAGTGCAATATGTTCCCGAGCTTCTCGCCTCCTTGAAACAGAAAATGGATCGAAGCGAGACAAAAGGGCAATATTTTCTAACAGGATCGCAAAATTTCAGCATGTTGCGCAACATAGCCGAAAGTATGGCGGGACGGGTTGGTATCTTTCACCTCGATAATTTCACTCCTCAAGAAATTCTAGGGCTTGGACAAACCGAAGGATGGATTCCCCACTATCTGCAAAACCCAGATACATTTTACAAAACCCGAAAGACCTCCTCACAACTTCCCCCTCTCGTTGAATTTCTATTTAGAGGGACTTTTCCAGGTACAATTGAACTTCCTACTTCTCAAATTCCCCGTTATTTTCTCTCTTATTTACAAACTTACGTGGACCGAGATGTGAGATTTATGGAAAATATTCAAAGTCTTGCAGAATTCGATCGATTTTTAGGCATAGCAGCTTCCTTGACGGCGCAAGAGATCAATGCATCCCAAATTGGTCGAGAAATCGGCATTTCGCCCCAAACAGCTCGACGCTGGCTCGATCTTTTAACATATACCTATCAATGGTTTGAGTTATTTCCATATTTTGGCAATACGATCAAAAGAATTAGTGGCAAAAAGAAAGGCTATTTTAAGGATTCAGGTTTTGCTACCTATTTGCAAGCTTTAGAATCTCCCGAAGGTCTTGCAAAAAGTCCGAAACTGGGCGCTATTTTTGAAACATGGGCCATCAACTACATTCATCAACAATTTGCCACTTTACCAGTACCCCCTCGTACTTATCACTGGCGTACCTCTGCCGGCGCTGAAGTTGATTTGATTATCGAAAAAGAAGACAAACTCTATCCAATCGAAATGAAGTGCAAAACGAATCTCTCAAAAGCCGATCTTTCAGGGCTAAAAGCTTTTCGAGAAACCTATCCCAATCAAATGATGCCGGGCCTTATTCTCTATGCAGGATCAGAAGTTTACAAACTCGACGAAAACACCCTTGCAATTCCGTGGAATCTTCTTTAGTGAGCTTTCATACTTTAAGAAGGGCTGCATATTTTCCAGACCTATCCCTTAACTCTATATTCGCATTTGCATAGCCAAGTCCTCCCTCTTGCAAAAATCCATGTGTTTTTATGTCTAGTCGATAAAACTTTCTTGTATGTATACTCTACGCCCAACCTAAAACCGGAGGTCTTTAAATGAGTGCGATACCTAGATCACCATCTCTTCTAGCTACTTTTGAACATTGCATTCCATGCGACACGTTTAATTTTACTGACTCTAAAACATGCAATGCGAAAGGAAGCACTAATCTTTCTCCAAATGATCCTGATTACGCCACAGCGATGCAAAACAGTGAACCTCAGAAAATTTGGGTAACCCTCAGCACAGGCGATCGTATTTATGGAACTATCTCTCTAAAAGATGGCGTATTAATAAATTCTGGTACTTACAGGGATGGCGAGTTTGAAATTCATGAGAGAGATGATCACACAATTCGAGTGACTCAAGTCGCACATGAATGCCAAATTCGACCTCCTAAAATATCTAATTTCGCCTCTCGATTACCAACTTTTAGTATGAGGGGGATTGATCAAACCGCACAAGTCGGGAGCTATAACCTTAATCAGGCAGTCCTCTCCCCTTCCCTTGCCGGCGCTGACTTGTCTCATTTAGTCTCTCTTCCATCCATGCCGACTGCAATTTCAATGAATGTAACAGGTCCAAACGTAAGAGTCGGGTGAAAACTTACTGCTTACCATACAGGTGTTTCTAGATTCGATGTCTGGCCGCCTCAAGCTTCGGCTGCAGAACACAAAGCATCTCCGCCTCAAAGAAGTCCGTCTAAACCTGCATCTCCCCAACCATCCTCTATTGCAGTTATAATAGGAGAGGCTACTCACTGTGATTCATGTGGTGTATACACATTCAATCCAATAGGGACTATTGAAAATAAAACTGTCACCGCCTCTGTGAATGCAGATGGTTTTTCCGCATCGAGCGCTAGCCATCACAGCACTGGTCATAAAAATGGGATATTTAAGGCTATCCTTTGCCCTTCTGGTAGAATTATCGTGCATAGAATGGGAGATCATAAACATACCTCTTAAATTTGAAGATGTGTTGCTATTTAAGTAGTTAATCGCTTGCGGAGCTGGGCGAGCTCGTCGAGGAGGGGCTTGGGCATGCGGGAGCCGAAGAGCTGGAAGTATTGCTCGAGTTGGTCAGCTTCTTTAAGCCAGGCTTGCTTGTCGATTTGGAAGAGGGAAGAAAACGATACGGAGAGATTGGCGAGATCGAGAGAGGCGGGAATGTGGCCGATAGGTGTGGCCTGCGCTGATGCGCGGTTTGAGGTTCTTTCGAAGATCCACTTAAGTACACGGGAATTTTCCCCAAAGCCCGGCCAAATGAATCGATTGGATGCGTCTTTTTGGAACCAGTTGACGTAGTAGATCCGAGGAAGCTTGTCGGGAGTAGTGAGTTTACCCATTTCAAGCCAATGAGCAAAATAATCCCCCATGTTATAGCCGCAAAATGGGAGCATCGCAAAAGGATCATGGCGAAGTTTGCCTATTTCTCCTTTGGCCGCTGCGGTGGTTTCTGAGGAGATGCTGGCGCCGAGAAATGTGCCATGCTGCCAATTGAACGCTTCAAAAACTAGAGGGACGACTGAGGCGCGCCGGCCGCCGAAAATGATGGCAGAAATGGGAACTCCTCTCAGGTCCTCGGCAGCAGGATCGTAAATGGGGTTCTGCTTTGCTGAAACGGTAAAACGGGAATTGGGTTGAGCTGCGGGCTGAGGAGGGGCGTAAGGAGTCCCAAGCCAGGTTGTGAGGCCTTTAGGAGGAGGCGTCCCCATGTTCTCCCACCAGACGTCTTTGTTTGGGGTGAGGGCGACGTTGGTAAAGAGAGTGTCATGGGAGATCGTTTTGAGGGCATTTGGATTTGTCTCGGATGAAGTGCCCGTAGCTACCCCAAAATAACCTGCTTCAGGATTGATCGCGTAAAGACGGCCGTCGCTCCCAAAACGCATCCAGGCAATATCGTCGCCTACGGTCTGGATTTTCCAGCCCGGGAGAGTGGGGGTAAGCATCGCTAGATTCGTTTTCCCGCAAGCGCTGGGAAAGGCGGCCGCGATATATTTTTTCTCCCCTTCTGGACTGGTAATGCCGAGGATGAGCATGTGCTCGGCAAGCCACTTTTCATCTCGTCCCAGGACCGATGCGATCCGGAGAGCAAAACACTTTTTGCCCAAAAGCGCATTGCCTCCATAGCCGCTCCCAAATGACCAGATGGAGCGCTCTTCAGGAAAATGGACGATGTGCCGCTGCTCGGGATTGCAAGGCCAAGGGAGGTCTTTTTGCCCTGGCTTGAGTGGAACTCCAACGGAATGGACGCCTGGAATGAATGTATCGGTAAGATAGTCAAGAGCCTGTTTTCCCATCCGGGTCATGAGATACATGTTGAGGACAACATAAGGAGAGTCGGTGATCTCGACGCCGATTCGGGAATGAAGGGAGCCTAAAGGTCCCATGCAATAGGGAATGACATACATCGTCCTCCCTTCCATGCAGCCGTTGAAAAGCGCTTTTAGCTTCTTATGCATCGCTTCTGGATCGACCCAGTTGTTCGTAGGGCCTGCATCTTCTTTTCGCTTGGAGCAAATGAAGGTGTTCTCTTCGACTCTGGCCACATCATCTGGATGGGAATGGCACCAGAAACTGCCGGGGCGAAGTTGCGGATTGAGCGGCACGAGTATGCCCGCTCGGACCATCGAGGCGGCGATCTGGTCGAACTCCTCTTTAGAACCGTCGCATAGGTGGACCTGCGAGGGCTTGCAAAGGGCAGCCATTTTTTCAATCCAGAGGTTCAATTCTTTTCTCATATCTCCAGAACTGTCCCGGTAGAGATGTCGATGTAATTCTCTCCAAAAGTCGATTGGAATTGGTGGGCGACCGACTCCCCTGAACAGTGGCAAGGAGCGACTTTTTGGATCGATAGCGCTTTGAATTCTTCGACGACTTTCTCCGTCTCTTTTTTCCCGCT
>CAYZHU010000037.1:0-12203 GCA_964477585.1 uncultured bacterium | reverse complement strand
GCGACTGCTAAGTTGAAGGATTTTGATGTGCTTCTCACTTTAATAACAATGGGGTTTCGCGGGGAGGCACGGCTGCGATCGCAGCTGTCTCCCATTTTCAATTGAAGACTGCGACCGAAGAAGAGGGAACTCGGGTGATGGCGGAAGGAGGGATTCTATCTGCTGTAGAGCCCTGCGCACGAAACCGGGGGACGACCATCGAGGTAAGATCGTTGTTTTACAATGTGCCAGCTCGGAAAAAGTTTCAGAAATCTTCTGCTTCAAGCACCGCGCAGATCGTTCGGCAAATCGATGCTTTGGCTCTTGCTTATCCCAATGTGGCTTTTACCTTGATCTCGCAAGGGGCTAAAGTGATCGAGACTCGGCCTGAAAATCGAAAGCAAAGGGTAGAAGAAATTTTAGGGAAGCAGGATTTGGAGATCCATTTTGAGAGGGATGGAATAAAACTGTGGGGCTTTGTCGCATCTCCGCAAAAAGCAGTGTTAAATCGGACAGGACAATATTTTTTTATCAATCAGCGCCCTATCTTCTCTCCCTTATTTGCAAAGGCAGTGAAAGAGGGGTTTGGCACGAGGATTGCAGAAACTATGTATCCCCCGTTTGTCCTTTTTCTCGAAATTTCTTCCGATGCTGTCGATATCAACATCCATCCACAGAAAAAAGAAGCCCGTTTCCGAAATGAGAGCGGGATTTTTAAATTCGCAAGCGAAGCTGTAGCTTCCACATTTGAAATCCCCCAGATTCATAAATCTGTTCAGTTCGAGTGGCCGAAAGCCCCGTTTTCCTTTGCCGAAGAATCTCTTCCGATTCCTGCTATTGAAGAAGAGATATCCCTGCCGATCTCTTTTCCAGAAAGGGCGATCGCTGTCTGGGGAAGATATTTATTGTTGGAAAAAGAGGGGTGGAAACTCGTCGATTTAATCGCGGCAGAAGCGAGAGTGATTTTCGACTCATTAGCAAAAGAGAAGGGAGAGGTACAGAGTTTGATTCTTCCTATCGAAATCGATTGTAGAGAGCTGGAGGTTGTGGAAAAATTGTCTGAAATGGGGATAGAAAGCCGCATATTGGGGAAAAAATTGGTGATCGATACGCTTCCCACAACAATGAATGTGGAGGATTTTCCCCGTTTTTTCGATTCTTGGATGGCAGGGAAAAAATTGGATCAATCGGTTGTCTCTTTTTGCAGGAATCGGAGAAAAGTTTTTCATTTCGATGAGGCTTATTGTCTTTGGAAAAAATTGCAGACTTGTTCAGATTCTCTCTATGATCCGATGGGAAATTTGATTTGGAAAGAAATTGGAGCTGCAGATTTAGAAAGGTGGATGAGTGGATAGGATTAGAAAATTGTGCCGTTCTCTTCAAAATGTGGATGGATGTCTATTAGAAAATCCAGTCGATCTTCTCTATTTGACTGGACTTGCCATGTCTAAGGGAAGATTATGGGCGAGCGCAAAAGATGCAGTACTTTTTGTCGATGGAAGATATCTCGAAAAAGCTAAAAAAGAGGCTCCTTGTACAGTTAGCGAGGATAAGAATCTTCCAGAGATTTTAAAAAAAGAGAAAAAGATCGGATTCGATAGCAGTTTTATCACGTATGAAAATTATCTGCTTTTACAGTCTTATGGGCCAAAAAATGAATGGATCCCAATCCCCAATCCTCTGAAAACAATAAGAGGTTGTAAGGAAAAAAGCGAAGTGGAGGCCCTTCAAAAAGCACAGCGGCTTACCTGGGAAGGATATCAACATGTTCTCTCTCTTTTAAAAGAGGGGATAACCGAATTGGAAATTGCTCTTGAATTTGAGATCTATTGCAGGAAGAGAGGGGCGTCGGCTCTTTCTTTCCAGTCCATTGTGGCTTTTGGAGAAAATAGCGCCTATCCCCACTATCGCGCGGGGAATACGAAATTAAAAAAAAATCAGATTGTCTTGATGGACTTAGGTGCTGTGCTCGATCAATATCATGGAGATATGACCCGAGTTTCTTTTTTTGGCACAGCAGATTCGAAACTGGAAAAATTCCTGCGGCTTGTCCGAGAGTCGCATGACAAAGTAATTGCCCATATCCGGCCAGGAATTGTAATCAAAGAAGTGGATCTGATTGCAAGAGAGGTGTTTCGAAACGAGGGGGTGGAACATCTATTCACTCATAGTTTAGGGCATGGGATCGGGTTGGATACGCATGAATATCCCGTCCTCCGCTTCGATGGGAAAGATGCCGATATCCCATTGCAAGAAGGGATGGTCATCACCATCGAGCCTGGGCTATATCAGCCTGGATTGGGAGGCGTTAGATGGGAAAATATGGGTCTAGTGACAAAAGATGGGTTTAAAAATTTTCTTGCCTAAGAGGCCTAAATGATGCTCAGTTTCAGAAAGAAGATCCTTCTTAGCGATTGTGTTCTTTTTCTCGTCTTTCTCGTTCTCCTTTTTCCGTTCGTCGAACGGACCGTTGGAAATATCATGCGAAAATCGTTGGAAAATCGGTATCAACAGTTGATTTCGCATTTGGAAAATACGTCCGATCTCAAACAGATGATCGAAACGATCAAAAGTGAAGATATCTTCCTGTTTCAATGGCTCAATCTTCTCGATTCTGAAGGGAATATTCTATACGATTCTCAAAATGTGTATTTCCGGGAGAAAGGGATCGCTCCTAACAATGTAGAGCACAATCCTGAAGTGATCCAAGCGATCCAAAGCGGCAAAGGATACAATGAAAGTTTTTCCGATATTTTTCATGAGGTATTTGCTTTTGTTGCCGTTGCATTTGAGGCGCAGGGACAAAAATATATTTTACGCACTGGGTTCCCCTTCCATGAGATTCGAAAATTAACGGTAGATTTTGAAGTTGGATTTCTCCTTTTAGGTACTTTTATTTTATTGCTATATAGCGTAATGGCTTGGGTGATCATCCATCGATTGACGCAGCCGATACAACAAATCATCGATGCGATTGGCCCTTATCAGGAAGGGCGTGAAGAATTTCTCCCTAAAATCAAATTAAAGCAGATGGTTCCTGGAGATGAATTTGTCAAATTGGCCATCACTCTTAATTCTCTTTCTGAAAGAATCCAAAATCAGATTGAAAATCTGACGCGTCAGAAAGAAGAGACTGAAGAAATTTTGGAATCTTTAGGAGAAGGGGTGATCGGTCTCGATACAAGTTCTCGAGTGACTTATGCGAATCAAGTCTCTTGCCATATGTTGGGCGTCTCAAAACAATCATTATTGAATATGCCTCTCGATCAGGTTAAATCGAATGAAATGGGGCTTACCAAAAAATGCCATGAGATCGTTCTTCAAGCTCTGCAAACTTCAGAACCGATCGTCCAAACATGGACCTTGGGAGAAGGAGGGAAAATCTATCTCGATTTGATCTCAGCGCCACTTGCCCACCAAAGCGGGGCTATCTTAGTTTTACAAGATAAGACTTCTGATTACAAAGTGTTGGAGATGGGAAAGGATTTCATCGCGAATGCATCTCATGAACTCAGAACTCCGATCACAATCATTCGAGGCTTTGCAGAGACCTTGCAAGATCTCCCTGAATTGAATCAGAAGCTGCTCCATGAGATCACAGAAAAAATTGTGAAAACATGCGGACGGCTCGATAAGTTAGTGAAGAGCCTTTTGACCCTTTCTGACATAGAAAATCTAACTGAGGCCAATTTTCGGATCACAGATCTAGTGTTATTAGCAGAAAATTGCAAAATACTTCTTCTCACAGCTCATCCGGATACAGAAGTTTCTATTCAGAGCGAACTGCATCGAGCGCCAGTAGTTGGAGATTCAGATCTACTCGATCTTTCGATTATGAACATTTTGGAAAATGCGGTGAAATATTCACATACGGCCGCTAAAATTGAGATCTTGATTAAAAAAGTTGGGACTCAAGTCCACATGAGCATTTCGGATCGGGGTATAGGAATCCCTGAACATGATCTTCCTCATATTTTTGACCGCTTTTATACCGTAGATAAAGCCCGCTCTCGAAAATCGGGGGGAGCAGGATTGGGCCTTTCTATTGTGAAGAATGTGATTGAGAAACATCGAGGGAACGTCTTTGTAAACTCCCAATTCGGCAAAGGGAGTACATTCACCCTGGTTCTCCCTCTTAAACTAGCGGCTATTGACCCTTAGAGTCTTTCGGATCACGACTTGATCTTTTTCAGCAGCAAAGGCCATCTGTCCATTTTTTTTATGGTTGGGACGGCCTAGTTCAATGATATCGAGGAGTTTAGAGTCAGCTGATAACCGGTGCGATTCACTGCAGATCTCATCGATCAATTCGGCTGTTAGAGCGGAAGGGTTTTCTTTGTGTAATTCTGCATAGAGCTTAGCGCCTGCTTTGGGTCCAAAAAATATCGCAAGGAGATTCGGGTGGGCATGGAAGAGGCAAATTTTATTCTTCTCAGGAGTGAATTTTACATAATCGAGAAGAGGAGGAAATCCATTGGGATCTTGAGTCCCTTTCAGCATCCGATAGAAAAGTGGCTGCATCTCATCGCTCAATGAAAGTTTTTCAAGTTCAATCAGGGGTTCATGCGCTGTTTTGGCACATTTAAGAAGATGGTCTAGAAACGTATATTCGAACCGTTCCTTATCGAAAAGGGAAGAGTAGAAAAAGGAGAGGAGCTTTGCCATTAGCTCATAGAGGATTGGATGCGTCTCTTTTCCTTCTTCAACCAAGGGCCAAAGGTTTATCCGGGAACAAGGCTGATTCCATTGAGACTCTAAGGGCAAAGGGCTCCCCTTTTTCTCGTTTCCTGATTTAGGTTTTTCTCTGCCAGGGATGGGAACGTGGCGCAAATTACGATACAGTTCACTCTCATAATCATTGAGAATTTTCCTATAAGCTTCTTGATGAGCCAGATAGGTTCTCCGGAGACGCGATGAGCTGTTGTGTTTATCCCAAGAGGCGTAATAAGCATAGGAGAGGATCAAAAGCAGAGAAAAAACCAGTCCCAATATATTCATGAATTCTTTTCCCAATATACCGCTCGTGATTGAAAAATCGGTTCTGGCGTCGTCGGACAGCAACTGCCTTTGAGACCCGCCTGCATCGCTAAACTTTTTAAGTTTAGCTGCTTCGGCGCCGCTAAGAGCTGGCTCAAATTCAGGGCGCCTCCTTGCCATAATCCGATTTTTGAATCCCTCTCGGTATATGTGACGATGGGTTCTTGGGAAGGGAGGATAAAGGCGAATTGGATCGGTTTTTCTTCGTCTTGTTCCTCCCAGATCGATAGGCGGATGATCGAAGGAATACTGGAGAATTCCTTGGGTAGTTGAGAGCGCCATTCCAAGAATTCGTTTACAGCCCGAATTTTTCCTTTGGTCTCTTTTTTTGGGACTAAAAATTCAAAGTCAAAATGGGAAACTTGTGCAAACAAAATTTCTTTGCGCCAATGTTCGATTTTCTCCTTTTCAATCGGCCAAATCGCAAGAGAGAGGTTTTTCTCTTCATCGAGAAACAGCCGGCCGAGCACAGTGCCGCTAAAATCGGGATCAGGGTCGATCCCATTATCAAAAATGAACAGTAAGCTTTCCTGTTTTTCGCCTGGGAATAGCTTTGTATAAATAGGGGTTTGCAAGGATTCTTTTTTGATACTCGTCAAAATATCTTGCAGTCTTGTTTGGAGGTATAGTCTGGCTGTGATTTCGATCCGGGCGCTATCTAGTCTTTTTTCGAGCTTTGCGCTTTGGGCAAAAAAGGAAAAGAGGAAGGTAAGCAACAGGGCAGTTAAACTCAACCCAATGAGAATTTCAAAAAGGAAATAATTCCTTACCCGGGTTCTCTTGCTCGTTGTTTTTTGATCGCAAAGATGGCAAGGCCAACAGCGAGTAAAATATAAGCTGCCAAAGAGACCCATTGGGGTAGTTTCGCTACGGCTGATGTAGGAATGACCCCTCCGATTGTTAAGAAGGCGACAGCGACTCCTACGCAAGCATCGCCTCCGATAAGTCCAGAGGCAAGGAGAATCCCTCTTTCCTGGGCCAATTCTTGACTAGTATGACGGTTGACATAAGCTCTCACAATCCCGCCGACCATTGTAGCAGCGCTTAGGGAAAGAGGCAAATAGACTCCTAGAGCAAAGGGGAGTACGGGTATTCTAAGAAGCGCCATGGCCAGGCCGATCATGATCCCAATTCCGACAAG
Source organism: uncultured bacterium (assembly GCA_964477585.1). Classification (GTDB taxonomy): domain Bacteria; phylum Chlamydiota; class Chlamydiia; order Chlamydiales; family SM23-39; genus CAYZHU01. The sequence continues at coordinate 6,046 of CAYZHU010000037.1, read as the reverse complement.
ACCGTAGGGTAACCCGCCGCTTATTACTCCCTTGGCGATCATTGACATAAGAGTTGCCTGAGGAGCTGGCATGACTTTGCTTCCGATCCCGTAAGCTTCATTTAGGATGTAGACTGTATAGGCTAGAGCCAAAGAAGGGATGATCACTCCGATGATCTCTGCGATCTGTTGCGATCTTGGAGTAGAGCCGAGGAGAAAGCCCGCTTTTAGGTCTTGAGCTGTAGTTCCTGCCATACAAATTGCGCAGCAGGCAACGCATCCCATCGTAATAGCCGATATCATGTAAATTCTCTCTGTCCAGCCGAGTAGGACGAAAATGATACAGGTAACAAGAAGAGTGGTGATGGTCATTCCCGAAACAGGGTTGGAAGAGCTCCCTACAAGCCCTACTGTAATGCAGGTAACAGCCACAAAAAAGAAAGCCAATACGACCAAAAGGAGAATCGTTAAAAAATTCATGGGCAGTGTCGGAAACAGCCAGAGAAATAGGATGATGGCGGAGGAACCTATGACCAGCCAGGCCAAAGAGATATCTTGGTCTGTGCGAGGCAGATGGGCCCTCATTTTGAACCCTCCAAACAGCTCTTTGATGCTCATGTTGACACACTTATAGAGGAGAGGAATGATTTTGATGAGACTTAAAATGCCCCCGAATGCCAATGTTCCAGCCCCAATGTAGCGGACATAGTTGTTCCAAATATCATCGGCTGACATTTCAGAGACGGGTGTTTGAGCAGGATAAATCGATGTATCCCCCAGCCCGAATGTGAAAATTAAAGGGATGATCACCCACCAGGTCAATACGCTCCCGGCAAACATGATCGCTGTGATTTTGGGGCCAATGATGTATCCAACTCCAAGCAAAGCTGGCGTTGCATCAATAGAAAATTCCGATTTTTTAAAATAGGAAAAAGTCCAAGTAACGACTTCATTCCAAAGATAGAGAGCATTGGAACAAACCTTGAAGATAGCTGCAGCAAGAAATCCCCAAACAGCCATGATGGCTGAGCTGCGGCTTGTCTCTCCTGCTTTGATGATTTCAGCACAAGCTGTCCCTTCTGGAAAAGGAAGCGTTTTGTGCTCTTCCACGATGACAAAACGGCGCATGGGAATCATAAACAAGATCCCTAAAATTCCTCCAGTCGCCGAGAGAAGAAAAATTCTCCCTAAGGAAGGGGGGGCCCCTAAGATGAACAGGGCGGGAATGGTGAAGATCACGCCAGCTGCAAGACCTTCTCCAACAGTCGCAATCGTCTGTACAAGATTATTTTCTAACACAGTTGAATTTCGGAAGAAAAAGCGCAATATGGCCATCGACATGATGGCGGCGGGAATGGAAGCTGATACAGTAGAGCCCAGTTTCAAAGCTAAGTAGGCGTTTGCTACAGCGAAAAATAATCCGAAGATCAAGCCTATCACTAAGGCTCTGATTGAAAATTCTCTGACATGCTGGGAAGCTGGGACATGGGGTTGAAAATGCTCATGATGAGACATTCGATTCTCCTAAGGGTATATACCGCTCGTGATTGAAAAATCGGTTCTGGCTACGTCGGGCAGCCACTGCCTTTGAGATCCACGGCGCTTAGAGCTGACTCAAATTCAGGGCGCCTCCTTGCCATATTCCGATTTATAAATCTCTCTCGGTATACTCTCAGGCTATGCACGATTCCAATTTTTTATTCCACAAGTTGTAGAGAGTTTTGTTTTTTCTTCTGGATCTGAATGCGAAATTTGTACTGGTCGGGTTTCTTCTTGGACAATGGAGGACTAAAATCGATAAAGAGGTGATAATTGCGGTAGATTTCTTCTTGAAGGCCTGTTTTTTCAGCCATGCAAGAAAGGACAAAAGAGCGCTCAATTGTTTTTGGTTTGCAGCCTGGGATTTCGATTGTAGCAGAGGGTAGAGAAATAGGTTGAGTCTTATTGTTTTTACCCGGGAGTTTCTCCCAAGGGATTTCGAGTTTCAATAGGCTTTCCTTCACTTCGGTGTAGGTCCATTCGGCAAGCCGCTCTCTTTCCATTTGTTCTAGGGCCTTCATTTCAGAAGAAAAAATCAATAATGGCTGCCTAACCAGTGTTACGGAACAAATTGCAACGAGCAGAAAAGCAATTAAAACTTCTAAGAGAAGGAAGCTTCTTTTTTTCATTCCAGCCATTATATACAATTCATTCAAAAAAAATCTCTTTTAAAAATTAGGTTGAGAGCTTAGTATAATGGCATGTTACAGACTAAAGCTCTTTACAACTTGCTTCGATTGAATGCTGCGGAAGACCCTTCCGTTAAGGCTGAACCTTGGGCATTGGAAGATTTCAGAGCCCTTTCTGATGAACAGATCTATTCCCGATTAAAGAAAGGGAATATCCAGATAGATCCAGAGTCGTTTCTTCGGTTTGCGGATGAGTGCGACACGCCTGAAGAGCTCGCCGATCTTCTCTTCGAAGAAGAAAATCCCCAGTGGGATGAAAACTATCTTTTGATTTTCGAGCTTTGGCGCCGCCATCTTCTCGATAAGCAATCGCTGTCCATTTTTTGCGATGAATTGGACTACCGAATTTCTCTTTATGACCATGGCGACTTAGAAAATGATGAATTGATTCAAGACGGTTTGGCTAATCTCCTCGAAGTTCTCGATGAAAATGCCGATACAGGGGCAGATCCTCAAGAAACATTTGCGAGCATTTGCGACTACTGCGCCCATGACCTAGAGAGTTTTCTTTATGATTATATCGCTGATCTACTCGATAGCGGCAATCAATTTTATGCATCTGAGCTGATCGATGGGTTTCATTCTTATGTTCAAGAGTCCATTTGGTTCGATTTTTTGAAAGCGCGGCTACTCTCATTCACCGACATAGGGGAATCGAACTTGATGATCCATCGGATACTGGACAACGAAGAGACCGATGATCCTCTTCTCATGGAAATTCTCCACCACCTTTCCATCGTAGGCGAACATGAACTTTTTACTCTCGCTGTGAATAAAATTCTCCCTCATTTAAAAACAGATAAAGAGCTTCTCGATGTGATGTCGATTGTTGCTGATTACTATCGCCGTTTAGATGAAGACACTTTGGAACAGGCGATCCAGAAATTGATGCAGAAAAGGAAAGAATCGCACCGAAAGTTAGATTCAAAAGATCCCGATCTCAAAATTCTTTCCGATCTTCTCACAAAACTATAATTGGCTGAAACCGGATGTAATCAGCAGAAGTCAAAATATATCGGATCCCATTCTTTTCTCCAAAGAGATCTACATCTGCCTTAATGCTATGCAAATGTCCAAAAACACAGATATTGATCCGATTTTGTTCCAAGATTTGGGAGGCCCTAGAATTTTCTAAATTTGCCCCTATCGGCGGATAATGAGTCATTGCAATCCTCACCTTGGCTTTTGGATCTAATGCCGCCAAGCTCAACTTCAACCGCTCCAATTCTCGGTTAAAAATCTTCTCCTGCATGTCTTCTTGTACAATCTCTTCGATATCTTTTTTTTCTCTTGGGTTTTCCCGGTATTCGATGTATTGACCGAAAGAATATTCGGGCGTATCCCAAAGCCTAGCTCCCCCGATCGCGACATCCTTCCATAAAAATGCATTGTTCTGAATCAGGTGGATCGAAGGAGGGAGCACCTCTGCGATTTGCTTCAAAGAACCCCACCAATAATCGTGATTTCCTTTGATTAGCACTTTTGTTCCGGGCAGTTCATGGACCCATGTTAAGTCAGGCACCGCCTCTTGGAGCTTCATCGCCCAGGAAAGATCCCCTGGAATCAAGACCAGATCCTGAGGATCAATTAAGCTTTTCCAAGAAGTTGCGATTTTTTCAGCATGTTTTTCCCAGCCAGGGCCAAATACATCCATGCTCTTATTTGCAACGCCAAAACTCAAATGTAGATCGCCAATCGCCCAAATCCGCATACTTAATATAACTTATCTCTTTTCGATTAATTTTAGAATTCAAAATGATCGGGAATCTTTGTCCCGGCAGGTAGAATGATAATACCGTCGCGCACGAAGATGCCGTCTCCTTCGTACTCCTGATATTTTTGCTTATTGATCAATTTTACATGGTTGCCGATTTGGACGTGCTCATCGATGATCGCCCTCTCGATCAAACAGTTTTCTCCTATTCCAAAATCATGTTGGACTGGTTTTCCAGCATGAACAGGAGGCATATAAAAATGATTGCCCATCAAAACAGAGTCTCGAATGATCGTCCCCTGTTTGATGTGGGAGCGAAGTCCGATGACGCTGTGATGGATCTCTTCTGCTTCGATTACGCTGCCTTCGCAGATGATTGATTCGGTGATTTTCGTTGCTTTGATTTTAGGGCCAGGAAGAAAGGAAGTTCGGGTATAGATCGGATTCTGTTCATCGTACGTATTGAGGCCCGCTGTTGAATTTGTAAGAAGGAGATTCGCCTCGTAATAAGAAGCAACAGTGCCGATATCTTCCCAATATCCATGGAACACAAAAGCAAACGTTTTATTCGTAGCGACAGCAGTCGTGATCAAATGGTATCCAAAATCGTGCCGATTATCATTTTGAAGCAAGGATATAAGAGTTTCTCTCTTAAATACATAGATTCCCATTGATCCTAGATAACAATCCTCTTTTTGAGGTTTGATTTTACATTCCTTGTAGAATTGATCGGGAAGGACATACTGTTCCAATACTTCCGGCTCTTTTGGCTTTTCTACAAAATGGGTCACCTTTTGATTATGATCGATTTTCAGCAACCCCATCCGTTGGGCCTCTTTTTTCAAAACAGGCAAGCAGGCGATCGTTAAGTCTGCATTCTTTGCTTGTGCAAAGGAGATCATATGTTGGAAGTTCATGTTGTAGAGTTGATCTCCGGACAGAATCAGGAAATAATCGGCAGGAGATTTTAAAATGGTGGAGAGATTTTTTCTCACTGCATCAGCAGTGCCATTGAACCATTCTTTTTCTCCATTTTCAGAGATTTGAGGAGTCAAGACATCGACCGATCCTGGATTGAAGATATCGAAATGGTACGATTGGCTGATGTGATGCTGCAATTCACCGCAAAGGTGTTGAGCGATAACGAAAATTTGCCGAAAATCGGAGTTGATCGAATTGGAGATGGGAATATCGATCAGTCGGTAGCGCCCTCCATAGGAGACTGCCGGCTTCGAGTGGTGGATCGTAAGTGGGTGCAAGCGAGTGCCTTGTCCACCGGCAAGAATGACAGTAGCAACCTGAATCGGAGACTTGCGCATATAGAGCGCAACATAGGAATTGCTGATTTATCGAGCAAGATCTTAAATGGAATTGATGCTCAGGCCTTCAGCGAAGAGACCCGCATTGTAACTAGAGCGGACGAAGGGGCCGCAGTACATGTGGGGGACGCCGATTGACCGCCCATATTCTTCATAGGCTTTGAATTGATCGGGATGGACGAACTCCTTGACGCGGAGCTTGTTTTGGTTCGGTTGAAGATATTGACCGATCGTGATGATATCGCATCCTGCTTGTTTCAAATCGCGGATGGTTTCTTGGACTTGATCGGGGGTTTCCCCAAGACCTACCATGATCCCCGATTTGACAAAGATCACCTGGTTTGATTTCTTTGCCTCCGAAAGGATGAAAAGGGTTCTGTCATAGTTTGCTTTATGGCGAACACGGGAGGAGAGAGAACGGACTGTTTCAATATTGTGATTGAAGATCTCTGGCCTTTCTGTCAGCACAATGTAAAGCGGCTTTACATCGCCGGAAAAGTCTGAAGTGAGAAGTTCGATTGTCACTCCTGGATTGTGGGCGCGCACCTCTCGGACAATCGCAGCGATATGGCGCGCTCCCTGGTCTTCCAGATCGTCCCGAGCTACCATCGTGATCACTACATGCTTGAGCTTGAGCTCACGGACAGAAAGTGCGATCCGGAGAGGCTCGTCTTCTTCCGGCGCCTTCGGAGTCTTGCTGAAATCGATCGAGCAATATCCACAGTTGCTGGTGCACTCTTTCCCCAAAGCGAGAATCGTTGCAGTCTTCTTTGTTAAACATTCGAGTCTGTTGGGGCATTTCGCCT
>CAYZHU010000036.1:0-12235 GCA_964477585.1 uncultured bacterium | reverse complement strand
TTCGGAGAGATAAATAGGATCGATCGGGTTTTTCAATACGTCGTTGAGCCGCTCTAGATCGATTTTCATGTTCTGGATGAGCTCGCCAAATCCAACGAAGCGGTTGATCGGCAAAAGAAAACTGGTCAATAAGAGCTGCATCGCCATGACCATTCCTACGTTGAGAGGCCCATCTAAGACAAGCAAACTCCCGAATCCTAACAGAATGGCTCCTGTAAGAAGTTGAAAAAAGATAGGGACCGCATTGAGAATGATGTCCTTTTTCCCGATTTCTTGGCGCGCATTGACTGTTTTTGCGTAGTGGCCCGCCCACTTGGCAAAAAAGTCCGATTCAGATGCCCTTGCCTTGATCGATTCGATAAACTGAAGCCCTCCGATTGAAATGCCGATGGTGCTTCCCAAATCTTGCTGTAGACATGCATAAGCGTTCGAGCGCGACCGTAAGATGATCAGCATCGTTGCAAGATTTAGAAGTCCTGCTCCGATAGCGATCAACGCGATCCGGAAATCGTACGTGAATAGCGCAATTCCATAGAAGATGATCAAGAGAAGGTCGATGAGCGCGCCTAATAAAGAGCCGGTCAGAGTTTGGACGACCGCTTCGTTGAGGGTAGTGCGGTTGGCGATCTCTCCATAAAATCTTTGCTGGTAGAACTCCATAGGCAGTCTCAGCAAGTGCCAAAGGAATTGACTCGATGTGCAAAGAGAGAGTTTTGCGTTCAGCCGGTTCAGATAATAAAATCGGAGCCAGTTCATGGCAGCAGTATAAACTGCGGCAAGCAGCACAAATGCTAGGAATGTCCCATGCCAAGGCATGAAGCTTTTGATGAAAAAAGTATCTATGAAAAATAGGAGGAATGCCGGCATTGCAAGTCCCGGCAAAATGAGGCAAATGCCGGTCAGAAACGAGTAGAGCAAAGGATAGGGCGCCAATTTGAGCCGCTCCCAGATTTGCTTGATGAAAGATTCCGGCCTTCCCCCTTTTTGAAACGATTCATTTTTTTGAAAAGTGAGGATGATGCCCGCGTAAGTATTCTCAAATTCTTCAAAAGAAACGGTTCTAGGTCCCGATGCAGGATCATTAAGAAATACTTTATCTTTTCCAAATCCCTCTAGCACAAGAAAATGATTGTAGGCCCAAAAGAGGATGCAGGGAGTCTTGATTTCCCCCAACTCTTCCGTTGTCTTTCTATATCCCGCTCCATCGAGCCCATATTTTTTTGCTGCGGCGATCAAGTTTGCCGCATTGCTTCCGTTGCGCGAGACGCCGCATTCGAGGCGAAGCACTTCCAAGGGTACGTATCTGCCATAGTAGCGGAGAATGATGGAAAGGGAGGCGACCCCGCATTCCACAGCTTCCATTTGTATCACTCTGGGGGTGCGCACCCGCTTCATCTATTTAGACCTCTGCAAAGAGGGAAAGAGGAAAGCGATCGGTTTCCATTGGTCTAAAATGATCCGCATCTCCCCGATAGAACCGGGCGGGATCGCCTGCTTAGGACCTGCTTCTGAAGTCCATTTCCATCCAGAAGGGTTATGAGGATCGATTTCTGGCTTTACGACGACCCCAATCGTAGGAGTAGAGCCGCTGATAAGATATGTGCGCAAAGGCGCGGAAGGGATTTTTTGCATGTAATAGTCATCCGGAGCGATTGGATAGTCAAGCACTTCTGTGACAATCCCTTTCGCCATGCCATACCGGGCAGCGTCGACTTGATCGAGTGAGATATTCGCTTTCATCCCGTTTTTGATTTGCTGGCCCGAATAAAGAGGGAAGAATCCTAAAATTGTGAGAGATTCGGGAGGACTAGGCTTTTGGACCCAGGCTACAATCCCTTCTGGCTCTACAACGCTTCCCGTAACGACATCGACCCAGGAGATGGTTCCCTCCGCTGGCGATACGATTGTTTCTCCCCCTTCAAGGGTGGCAATCGGACTGCCTTCATGAACCTGGTCGCCTATTTTTACTGCCACACCTGTGATTTTCCCGGTGAAAGAACTTCGGATGCGGATCGAACTTTCTGGAGCAAACACGATGCATTTGCCAGAAATCGTGATGGGGATTGAGCCCATCACGCTCCAGGCAAGCGTAAGGCCTAACAAGGCGATGAAAAAAATCAAAACGACCCAGCCTTTGACACCGACTACTTTAAGCGTCGTGTCGAGCCGTTCGATGGCGCGTGCCTTTTCTAGAAACTTATCCTGATTCATATCCATATTTTTTCTCATAACATTGTGGCTTTTCTTTTTCACTAAAAAATAAATTGACAAAATTGGTTTTTTGTATCTATGACTTGCAATAAAAGGAGCGGAGCTGTGGTCGTTTCTGAGTCTAAAGTGGAAAAAATTAAAAATCTTGATTTAAGTTATCTAGAAAAAAGATTGCTAGAAAAAAGCAAACAGATTCAAACTATTGATGAAGCAAAAGAGTCTGTTCGTAGATATAAAAATTTCCTAATTTTAATGCTCAAATATTCAAAGTTCAAAGTTATTCCGACCCCAGACATAGATGAAGTGTGGCATGATCACATCCTTCATACAATACAATATACGCGCGATACCCATGCTATTTTTGGAAACTATTTACATCATGAGCCGTTTCATACTCAGGATGATGAAAAAGCGCAAAAGGATATGAATGATGAAAATTCGGAATTATTTTACATGACAGCAGCTCTGTATATAAAAGAATTTCAAGAACCGTATACTCTTGAATTAGAAATTTCTACGTTTTGGTAAATTAAAGTAAGGAAAAAAATGAAAAAAAGAACTAGTCGGTTAGAAACCGAGGCACATATCAATAAAGAAGCTTGGAAGGATCCTAATTTTAAAAAACATCTCATTTCCAATCCAAAAGAAGCATTAAAAAAGTTTGGAATGGAAAATATCCCTGATTCACTTAAAATAAAAGTAATTGAAGAACATGAAGGCGAGTGGTGTATTGTAATAAAAAGGAAGCCAAAGAACTACGATCAACTGGACGAAAAAGACTTAAAAGAGTTAGCAGCAGGAGAAGCGTGCGGTGGATGCGCCGGTGATGTTTGCCAATGCGGCGTGGGCAATCTTTCTACTGCTATTGCTAAAAGTATAACGGGTCACTGTTGATTGAGAAAATTCCCTAGAATAAAAACTCCTTTGCCTTCCTACCAAGTCAGACGAAGGAGTTCTAAAGATGTGTAAACGCAACTGGCGCGAGTATAACAAAAGATTGGTTCGAAGAGGAATTCTCATTTTTTTAATTAACCCTTGTTAGTGTCTAATTTTTGGTAATCCCTATTCGAACAAAAGAACTTGGGGTAGTTTTGACTTGTCCAGATACCTTAAAAGCGTATATCCAAGACCTGCTGCCCCTTTCATAAAACCTGGATGTGTCCGACAAAGTTGCTCTGCATCAATTCCTTGTAAAATAGCCGAAACCGATTGACTATCGACAAAACCAGGGACGGCCGTTTGTAAAAACTCAAGACGTCCTAAACTTCCACAGCAAAGATTATGTGGACTAAAGAGGAACTTTTTTTTCGTTGTCTCAATCGCAATCTCAATTTCGTAGCGGATCTTTTCATCTGCAAAAAAAGGAAGGGAGGCTAAGCGGGAAAAACCGATTCCCGTAGCTCCATGACACCAGCTAGCAGGGTAAGTAACAGAGTTTCCCGAATCTAGAAACCGGGGCCAATTTTGGTGTTCAGCAGAATAAAGACTCCTTTCAAAACTTAGCGCTTTTTGCGCTAGGTCGCTAAAAGTGTTATTTGTTACTACGCTTGCCAATTTAAAAAGAGAATAGCTGATCCCTGCCACGCCGTGAGAAAACCCTGGATGAGCCTTGCCGCTACGATCCAACCAAGCAAAATGGCCGCTTTTAAGCTTTTTTACTTTTGAGCAAAGATGCTCGCCGCATTTCACGGCTAGATCCAAAATTTTTTTCTCAGGATAGAAGGAGTAAAAAGAAAGAAGAGTCAAAATCAATCCTGCGTTTCCATAAATAATATCATAATATTTATCTTTGAAAATTTGATCTTCTCCAATCGATAAAAATAACTTCTTTGCCTCTTCGATGAGAAGGGGGGCGCTTAATAGTCTACCTATATGCAAGAGACCATAAGCAATGCCTCCCGCCCCTTCCATTGCGCTCAGTCCCCATTCCGCGAGGAGTTTTTTGGGGTTCTCATGATTCAGCCTACTTCTCAAATGAGAAATGGATTTCCAGGCTGCATGTTGCCATCTTTTTTCATTGGTAAAATGACTTAGAGCTGAAAAAAAGAGACCTATGCCAATACGACCAGAAAAAACAGATTCTTCCATAAAATACGGTTCATAATAGTCCCGGTTCAAATTGGGTTGTAGATGAATCCAATTCCAAACTCCTTCATCAAATTCAAGGGCTGTTTTTTCCAAACTTTCTGCAAGCGTCTTTACGTACTGTAAGATTTTCTTTTCACTTGACAATTCATGACTTATTGGAATTGATACCATACCCTGTTCATGTAAAGGTTGCATCTTAGCATGAAAAGAAAGTCGGATAAGATGTTGCTGGAATGCTTTCGAATGTTCATCCATTTTTTTTAAACGTGAAAAGACCTGTTTCAAAGCTGATCGGTCGAAATAGTTGGTAGCAACGCAAACTTGATTGCAATAGAGATCTCTAGAAGAAGGTGTTGTATAAAATAGAGGAATATCTCCTTGGAGAAGGGAGGTCCTTTCTTCTGATAGTATTTGTGGAAATTTTTTCCTTCTACGAACAACTTTTTCCACAGATTGTATTTTTTCTTCCCTTTGTTTGTGATTTAAAATAAGGGACGGTGCAAGTAGATGAGAAAGAGTATAAGAATAAATCAGACTATTGCGTAATAGATACCGAACGGTCCAGTTTTTTGTAGAAGATATTTGTTTTTTAAAATAAGAGCGATTATTGTAGACTAAGTCGTATAATTTTCCGAAACCAATAACTATCTCGTTGACATAATCGTTAGGTTGAATAGGTTGGTTGCAATAAAAAATCCGATGCAGCTGTTTTGTTTCTATCTTCTTGTTTTTTCTTACAAATCGCATTCTAGAGGTATTGATTTTTTCTAGAGTGAGAACAGATGCTTGATCGACGTCCATTGCCAATCCGCTGACGTCTTCTTCTCTCTTTCCCTCTCGTCTCCACATATATCGGGGGAGGAAAGCCGTAGAGATCACGCAATCTTTCATTAATTGTTTAGAATTTTGGTTGTTCCGATCTATGTTTTTATGATGAAACAGAGTTTCCACATCGATGAAAATGGGGGATTCTCCTGAAGCGATCACATTTTCTGCGTGAAAGTCGGATCCATTAATGAGATAGACCAAACCAAGAAGCATTCCACTCTGTTCATAATACCGTTTTACTTCTTCTAAATTCTTGCAAGGGGCGTGCTCAATAAACTCTTCCCAGCCATAATTATCCCTAGGAAGAATCCGATAATTTTTCAGGGGGGGATTTAATCCAAGACGATTCAACGATATTAAAATAGAATTAAACCAAACGGCAATTTCTAAAGATTTTGGTTTGTAGACCAGTTTCAGACCTCTTTTGAATTTTACAATAGAGACGCTTCTTCCTCCGTTATGGCAATCCCCTTCATTTTGTATCAGCGAGACAACTTGTCCTAGCCGTTGATTTTGGTTAAAAATACTGGATAAACAGTCGAGATCTTTTTCCAACCTCTCGAGAAATTCCAGGATTTGGTTACACCATAGAAATTTAATAGTTTTTATCTGGGTGTCAAGGACTTCATATTTCTGAAAAAAATAGGAGAGCCAATCGGCGTTGCAATTTTCAATGAATCTAAGATACTCTTGCCTGGGACGTTCCTTTAGAAAGGGGAGCTCCTGCAGTTCAAACCACTTTTGCTCTCGCATCTCTGAAATCAAGCAAGGAGTGCAAAGTTGACTCAGCCTCTCAGCAAGAGAAACTTGCAATTCTGATAGGGCCTTTTTAGACAAGAGAAATAGGAGGTTTCCTGCCTTTTTTTTCAGGTCACCCATTACCTCATTTGTCCAGGGCCAAATGATCTCAATAAAAGGAATGTTCTGCATTTTAATCTTCCTAAAAGATAGTCTTTTTCTTAACATAAAATGATTTTTATGAACCAGATGAATTCATGAGCTAAGGAATGTCTACAGAATTTCGGGTATACGATTTTACTAAACTGACTCCTTATCTAGGACCTGATGCAATTTTTGAAGATGGGCCTCGTCCTTTCGTATTTTCGATTGATCAGCATCCTCTCATCTATGCAGAATTAAGGACGAAATTAACTGAGTATTTGGATCGGATTCGAGACGCCACCAAAGGCAATTTCTTGTCAGTGTCTCTTTATAATCTGATGCATAACAGATTCTATGGCGAAAGAGGCTCTCAAATTATACGCCATGAAACTCATCTTGATGAACTCAAGTGGTGGCAGAAGCTTATCAAAACCATTAAATACAACAGTCCAAATGCCTGGGGCACTCTTCCCTTGATCAAAATCCTTGGAGACGGCGCCGCTAATACTCTTCCAGTGAACAGCATCCCTGAAGAAAATTAATTGAAAAAAACTTTTAGAAGCATATAGTTGTCTTTGCTGAAGAGGTTTTATGAAAAAGTTTTTATGGGTGTGCTTATTGTTGGGACTTAGGGGATATGCGATGCAATCGGATGTTCCCCAGATGACTGAATTCAATGTCCACGGCTATGGACAGCCGATGAACGCGCCCCATATTGAGAATGGCACATGGACAGCGGGAGCAGACTTTCTTTATTGGCAAGCAACCGAAGACAATTTGGAATTTGCGACGTTTAGACAGCAGACTGTGCCGCGCACTATTCTAACTTTTTCATCGGTTCTGGAAAGCTTAAAGCTGAACTTTCATTGGGATCCAGGTTTTCGGGTAAATTTTGGATATTCAGGAAACGACAGAGCTTGGGATTTTCTAGCAAGCTACACGTATATGCATAATACGGCCAAAGGATCGGAAAGTGTAACGGGACTAGAAGTCAGAGCGACGGAAACAATTGCCCGTTTGTTGGCGCCAGAATGGTTCCCAACGCTCTTGGGGCCTGGCGCTTTAGCTGCAAAAGGCCACTGGTCGCTCAATTACAATATAGGGGATATGATCCTTGGAAGGAATTTCTTCATTAGCAAAGATCTCGCTTTCCATCCCTTTTTTGGATTGAGAGGCGGCTCTATTTCCCAAAATTACAGGGCTTCTTATTCTCCTGTGTACCCGGTAAATATTTTCACTGGGGCATTCTCCTCATTGACCGGCGGAGATACCAGCTTCAAAGCGAAAAACGAATTTAATTTCGGTGGAATTCGAGGCGGGACCGATCTCCTCTGGCATTGGTCATCTCACTGGTCTATTTTAGGGAAAGCATCGGGATCTCTTGTTTATGGGAAATTCCATGTGAAAGAAGAATTTACTGGTTGGCAAGTCGTTGACATTGTGACTTTGAGGCTTTTCCCTTCTTCGTATATAGATAACGAGTCTTATTGGCGCACTCGGGCAAACTTAGAAAGCTACATCGGTCTTCAATGGGAAACTTTTTTTGGCTGTTCGAACCATATTGCCATCAATTTTGGCTATGAGATTTCTTACTGGTTCCAGCAGAATGAATTGAGTGCGATTATTTCCCAATCCGATACCGCCGCTGCTGCTCAACCTCTTGCTGGATCTTTAAATAGTCTAAGCAAGTTCCAAAGAACAGGAAACTTAGGGCTTCAAGGAGTTACCTTTAATTTCGCCATTGATTTCTGATATATCTCTCAGAGGAAGCTGTCGGTTGTGTGAATTAGATTGCATAATTTGAAACCTTATTTTACCCTATGACTAGTCTGACTAGGACATTAGCTATGGCTAAAGTTCGTAAAAGGCACAAATCTATCCAGAGAAGAAGGCACAAAACTTGGCAATTGCAAGAAGCGAAAGCTCGCTTTTCTGAAGTAGTCAATGAAGTAATAGAAGATGGTTACCATACGATTACTAAAAATGGTAAACCTGTTGTGGTGATTATTTCTCATGATGAATTTGAAAAATTCCAGAAACCCAAAAATTCTCTGGGTGAATTTTTGTCAGAGTCCCCATTTTCTAATTTTGACTTAGATATCGAGCGGGACAAAGATTTTGGTAGAGAAATCGACTTATGAGCTATTTGCTAGATACTTGTATCTTATCAATTGATTCTTGTTACTGAAAACATTAAGGATTTCTCATATACAGGAGTCCCTCTTTTGAACCTTTTGCATGAGTGACTATCGCTGGCTCTATATCGATTTCAATAGCTACTTTGCAAGCGTGCAGCAGCAGCTGAATCCAGCCCTCCGCGGCAAGCCGATTGCTGTGGTCCCTGTGGATAGCGATTCGACTTCTGCAATTGCGGCAAGCTACGAGGCGAAGGCGTTCGGCGTCAAGACAGGCACGCCGATCTACGAGGCCAAAAGGATGTGCCCTCATCTAATTTGCGTTCTGGCAGAGCACGATGCCTATGTCGAATTCCACGATAAACTTCTCATTGAGATCGACCGGCATATTCCAATAACGAAAGTTTGCTCGATCGATGAGGTGGCCTGTCAGCTCATGAATAATGAAAATTCGGTTGATCGGGCTACCCAAATCGCTCATCAAATCAAACAGGGGATTGCGGCGCGCGTAGGTGAATGGATTCGCTGCTCGATCGGGATCGCCCCCAATTGTTATCTCGCTAAGGTGGCGACCGATATGCAAAAACCGGATGGCCTCACTTTCATCAGTAGCTCGGAGCTTCCCTCGAAGCTCCATTCCCTTAGTTTGCGCGATCTTCCCGGGATCGGAGCGAATATGGAAGTGCGCCTCAACCGGCAGGGGATCCGCGATATGAAGACTCTATGCAATCTGGATCTGCAGCAGATGAGAAAAGCTTGGGGGAGCGTCTTGGGTGAAAGGATGTGGCACCACCTGCGTGGCATCGAACTGCCCGATCTAGAGACAAAGCGGGCGAGTCTGGGCCACAGCCATGTTCTGGCTCCTGAACTCCGCCTTCCCGGACAGGCCCGGAGAGTCGCCTTGCGGCTTACTCTTAAATGCGCAAGCCGATTGAGACGGATGGATTATGTCGCCTCTTTCATGTCGCTGTCGGTAAAAACGGAAGAGGGGATTTACTTTGAGAGGAGCGCAAAATGCTGGCAAGCGAGCGACAGCATCACGTTTACCCATCTTTTGAGGCAGATGTGGGAAGAGATCCTGAAGCAGGCAGGTCCCATCCGGATCAAAAAAATTTCGGTGTCTTTCTCTCAGCTGATGGAACGTTCGGCTTTGCAGCCCGAGCTATTTGAAGATCCCAAAGCGCGCAAAAAGGCAGAGCAGATGTCCCGCGCGCTCGATGCGATCAACCACCGCTACGGCAGGGATTCGATCCTGCTCGGAATGCTTCCCAAAGAGGGGCGCAGTTTCTCCGGCACAAAAATCGCCTTCACCCGCATCCCCGATCCCGAAGAATTCCTGGAATAATAGACATCACAATTCCTTGCCCCTGCCCTTGCCCAATTAATTTTGACTTGTAAAAAATTCCTATTGTGGTAGGATCACTCTCTTTTTTTTGCAAGAACGGGAAAAAATGAACCGGCTCCTTTTTAGTTTTCTATGCTCGCTCTCTTTTCTTCATGCTGACATCAGCGATTACTTCAAACCAGTAGTGAATAAACCGGAGACTTGCGGCGTTGCGAATATCGATTTTATCTACATGATCAATTTGGATGAGAGACCCGAAAAACTCGCCTCGGCTTTGGAGCGGCTTGCGCCTTACCACATCACCCCTTGCCGATTTTCCGCAGTGAATGGGTGGAATCTCTCATTGGAGGCCATTGATGAACTTGGGATCCAGTACGAATCGTGGATGGCAAATGGCGTATGGGGCACTTTTTATCCTCTAGATGGGGATAAAACTCCCCAGCATGAAATCGTAGGAATTCCAGGAAAGACCTACTACTGCCATTGCATGCCTCTAGGCTCGATTGGTTGTGTATTGAGCCATCTTTCCGTCTTGCAAGACGCTTTGGATTCCGGATACCAAACCATCTGGATCATGGAAGATGATATCGAGATCATTCGAAATCCACATATAATTTCAGAATTGCTCGTAGAATTGGACGGCTTGGTAGGAAAGGATGGCTGGGATGTTTTATTCACAGATCAAGATACAAAGAATACGGATGGGGTCTATGTCCCATGCGCTTCTTACGCTTGGAGGCCCAACTACAAGCCTTTAGATACAGCGCGGTTCGCTCAAAAAAAAGAGATCAGCGAGAAATTTCGGCAGATCGGTTCCCGCTATGGCTCCTATTCTATGATTTTACGCAGGTCAGGGATCAAAAAGATCTTGAATTTTCTCAAGTGCTATCAGATCTTTCTCCCTTACGACATGGAATTCACGCAGCCAGCAAATATCAGGCTTTTTGCTCTGAAAGAGGATGTCGTATCGACTCAACCAAGAGCCTCTTCTGATAATGGATCGCCCAATTACTACCTAAACCCAAAAGGCTGGCAACAATGATGGACTTCCCAACTCATTTGGAAGAAATCGCCCCTATGCCGAGCGATCAGCAGCTTCAAATAGCGCTTGTCAAACAGCAAGTGTTTGAATACATGACAGAGCTGCATGGTTGGTGTTCTCCAGAAAAAGCCGGCTTTCTCATCGATTTGATCGCAAAAATAAAGCCTCAAGTCATTGTCGAAATCGGGGTTTGGGGAGGCAAGTCATTGATTCCGATGGCGCGCGCTTTAAAAGAAAACAAGCAGGGAATCATCTTCGGCATTGATCCATGGGCAAGTGATGAATCGGTCCAATGGATCATGGAAGAGGCGAATCGGAATTTCTGGAACAATGCCAATCATGAGTGGGTCTATCAGCATCTCATTCAAAAAATCGCCAAATTCGATCTTCAAAATCAAGTGCAATTGATCCGATCTACATCTGAGGGTGCAGCGCCGATCCAGGGGATCGACATTTTGCACGTCGATGGGAATCATTCCGATCCCACCTCTTATTTAGACGTAACGAAATGGGTTCCGCTTATGAATTCAGGAGGCTGGATCATCTTTGATGATATGAGGTGGTTCGAAAATGGGATGTATACGACAGCAAGAGCGGGAGAATGGCTCGATGCCAACTGCTATAAACTGGCAGAATTTACAGACGTTTGTACGTGGGGAGTTTGGATAAAACCATGAGAAAATGGATTGTATTTTTGTGTTTTTGTTCATGCCTTTATGGGGAATCGGTCGAGGAGCTGAAAAAGAGAGTAGGCGAGGCGCTTCCTAATTTATACGGATGGTGCACGAAAGAAAAAGCTCTCAGCTTCTTGGACCTCGTTTTGGAAGTAAAACCGGAAGTTTGCGTCGAAATCGGTGTTTTTGGAGGCCGTTCCCTTTTCCCAGTTGCCTCAGCGCTAAAATTCTTAGGGAATGGGATTGTAGTAGGGATCGATCCTTGGAGCAAAGATGAAATCATTCCCTATTTCGATCCAGTCAAAGATCAGGCGCATGTGATCTGGTGGTCGAAAATAAATTTTGACCAAATTTATTATTCCTGCTTGAAAATGCTATCTCAATATCAGCTGGAAGATTACGCAGTTATATTGAGAACGACTTCTGAACTTGCCTCTTATGCGATTGGCTCCATCGACATCTTGTATATTGATGGAAATCATAATGAAGCGATTTCTAATCGAGATGTGCAGCTCTACATCCCCAAAGTGCGCTCTGGAGGATACGTTTGGCTGAATGATTCGCTATGGCGCGATTTACAATCATCCGTAGATCTTCTTTTTGAATCCTGCGATTTTGTTAAATTAATTGATGGCGGAAACTGCATTTTATTTAAGAAAAGATGAAAAAATATTTGTATTTATTTTTCTTTTTTATAGCGGCGTATGGGGATTCTGTACAGGAATTAAAAGAGACTGTACTTGATAATCGGCAAGAAATTTATGGATGGTGCAGCGCCGAAAAGGCGCTGAATTTCATCGATTTAGTTTTAGAAGTAAAACCCCAAGTCTATGTGGAAATCGGAGTTTTTTCTGGAGCCTCCCTCTATCCTGCGGCAGCTGCATTGAAGTTCCTCGGACAAGGTGTAGCGATTGGGATCGATCCTTGGGATAAAATTGAGTGCATTCGATACTTAGATCCAGATAAGGATAAAGCCGACCTGAAATGGTGGGCGCATCAAAACATGGATCATATTTACTTCGGTTTTTTA
>CAYZHU010000035.1:0-12473 GCA_964477585.1 uncultured bacterium | reverse complement strand
TGGGATATAGTGCTCAAGTTGGCCAGGGGATGGGGCAAACTGATGGGACGGATTTTCAGCGTTGATCCGGAATTCAAAAATGTGGCCGTTGAACTCGATTTCCTTTTGTTTCCAGGGGAGTTTTTCTCCCTGAGCAATCAAGATCTGCTGCTTGACGAGATCGATTCCTGTTAACTCTTCGGTAACCGTATGCTCCACCTGGATGCGGGTGTTCACTTCCATGAAATAGAAGTTCCCCTTCTCATCGAGGAGGAATTCGACAGTTCCGGCGGAAAAGTAGCCAGCTGCGCGGACGATATCGACGGCACACTGCCCTATTTTTTTTCTTAAAGATTCATCCACTTTGGGACTTGGGGTCTCTTCGATCAGCTTTTGGCGCCGCCGCTGGATGGTGCAATCGCGCTCGCCGAGATAGAGGTAGTTTCCGTGTTTATCGCCGATGATTTGCACCTCGATATGGCGAGGATTGACAATCATCTTTTCAAGATAGACATCCGGGTTGTTGAAGCTCGCTTCCGCTTCAGCCCGGGCTGCCATGAATTTCTTCACAAAATCTTCTTCCGAATAGGCGATCCTGATCCCCTTTCCCCCACCTCCGGCAACGGCCTTGATGAAAATAGGAAAGCCGAATTTTTTCACCTCTTTGAGACCTGCATTCACATCTTGTACAATCCCCTCGGAACCGGGAATTACGGGGCATTTCACCCGTTTTGCAGTGGCTTTCGCCTGCGCCTTATCCCCGAGAAGAGAGATCGCTGAAGAAGGGGGGCCGATGAAATTGAGCCCGCAGCTCTCGACGATCGAAGCAAAATTGGAATTTTCGCTCAAAAAGCCATATCCGGGATGGATCGCATCGGCGCTCGTGATTTCGCAGGCGGCGATCAAATTGGGAATTTTGAGATATGATTTGGCGGAAGGGGCCTCTCCGATGCAGATAGCCTCGTCGGCGTGATGGACGTGCAGCGCCTCGGAATCGACTTCAGAATAGACAGCGACTGTCTGAAGCCCTAGGTCGTGGCAGGCGCGGATCACTCGAACGGCAATTTCGCCCCGGTTGGCGATCAATACTTTTTGAAAGGGTTTCATGAACCTATCCGCAAAGTAGAGGGTTTAGGGATTCGAGAAGATTTTTGAGATCCCAGTGCAGCGTGGAGTCTCGAAGACAACTTGAATAAGTTGGCGAGAGCGAACGCTGAGGGGACCCCAATAACCGATTTCGGTTGTTGGGGCGCTGGGGCCAAAAAGCTTCCGAAGACCGGCGTTATAATTTGCGGATAGGTTCTCATGTGATTCGCAGGAGGCGTGTTCCAAATTCAACAGGCTGGGAGGCGTCAGCTAAAATTTCTGCTATTGTGCCGCTGATCCCCGCTTTAACTTCATTCATCACCTTCATCGCCTCGATGATGCAGACGACGGTATTCTCATCCACCTTATCCCCTATTTTCACAAACGGGGGTTGATCGGGGGCTGGAGCTCCGTAAAACGTACCCACCATAGGCGATGTGACAAAGGAACCTTCAACAACTTCTGGTTTATGGGATCCCCCCCGCTCTCCTTTCATCGAAGCTTCCGCTTGGAAGGCCGATTCGGTAACCCCTTCTTGAATTGGCACCCGCATCGCTTTCTGTACGGCGGGGGCGCTCTCTTTTTCTAACTGAACTTCAAAATCCCCTTTTTTAAATACGAGCTTCTTCAATTTGCTCGACTCGAGGAGATTCATTAAATCTTTGATTTGGTCTAAGTCCATCTATACTCTTTGAATGTATTCATTTACGTGGGTGTCTACTTTGATCACATCGCCGCTTTCAATGAATAGAGGGACTTCCAATTTCGCTCCTGTCTCAAGGACAGCTTTTTTCGTCGAACTGGATCGGGCAGCCACGTCTCCCGCCTCTGTTTTCACGACCATGATCTCGAGGAACTGCGGCAATTCAACAGCGAAAATTGTGTCGCCGTAAAACATCGCTTTGACTTGTATCCCCTCTTTTAAAAAATGGACCTTATCGGACAGGATCGCTGCTGGAACGAGAACTTGCTCTAAATTTCCAATATCGAGAAAGAGATATTCTTTCCCTTCCGGATAGAGGAACTCCAAATTTCTCTCTAAAAGAGAGACTTCTTGGACTGACTGATCGAGCTTAAAGTTCTTTTCGATGATCTCATCGGTGATCAGATTGCGCAGCTTCGTCTTTAGAAACGGCGTTCCCTTAGCAACGGTGACTTTGACGCTCGATTCGACGCGATAGATTTTTCCGTCGATATTGAGAGTCATCCCTGGAGTGATCTGATTCGCTGTTGTCATCTTATAATTCCTTTTAGTTCGCTGAGATCGGAAATCGAGTAATGGACCCACTTTTCCGTTTCAGTTTGCATCCCGCGTCCCCAACGCATATGGACCGTCCTAAATCCCAACTCGTAGGCGGGAAGAAGATCCATTCCGATGCGGTCCCCACAGACCCAAACTTGGCCTGGGTGAACAGAAAATTCTTTAATTAAACCTTCGTAATAAGGCTTCTTTACCGAATCTTCAGGGATAGCTATCTTACTAAATACAGAGGGTTCAATACCAGCTTTTTTCAACTTTTCCCTTTGAAAAGGGGGATGACCCCCTGTAACCAGGGCCAATTTTGCCTTTTGATTAAAAAATGCAATGATTTCTTTTGCATGGGGGGTAGTCGGTATCACAAAATTGGGAGGCAGCGGGCTTGTGAGAGTTTCATTCGCCGCCTGGATTAGCCTCTCATCCCCCCCCTTGCTCTTCACAAATTGATGGATGGTATCCTTTGTCTTTAAATTTTTCCTATTCAGGTCGACTAATTCTCGATAGGCCTGGGAAAAATCCCCTACTTCAAGCCCTTCTTCGACCAACCTTTCTAAACATTCTTTTAATTTAAAAGGGGTGATAGTTCCCGAAGTATCGATCAGAGTGTCGTCCAGATCAAAGATGATCAACAATTTTAATCAACTCCTGAGCTAATTTTTTCGAATCGTGCCGGATCAGGTTCCGTTTCAGAAGATCCCGTTTCGGCTCCTCTCCAAGCCTCCCCAAGAGATCGGCAAAAATCACCCGCTCCCCATCATCTAGATCATTCTCTACTAAATCCCCTTCATTCGAATAGACTTCGATCAATTCTTTCGCCGGCTTTTGGATATTGATCAGGATATGGTCAAATATATCTTTTCCCAAGAAACGGACTAATTCTTGCAAGTAATGGGAGGTCTTGAATCCAGTCGTCTGCCCCTTCCGGTTCATCAAATTGACGACAAACACCTTTTTGGCATCACTTTGGCAAATCGCCTCGCACACCCCTTCTACCAATAAATTGGGGATCAATGAAGTGTGGAGTCCCCCTGGCCCGATCACGATCAGGTCGGCATTGCTGATCTCATCGATCACATGGGGATTGACCTTTGGAAAAGGTTCTAAATAGATCGTTTTATATCCCTGGTCGATCTCCTGGGATAGATAGATCTCCTTCTCCCCTTCGAGCACCTTCCGCGTATTGAGCACCATCTTGAGGCGCACCTGGTGCGTCGTGACAGGGACTACTTTTCCCCGGATATTCAAAATTTTTCCCGCTTCTTCAACCGCCTTCTCGAAACTCCCCGTCACTTTTTCCAAGGCGGATAAGAGCAAATTCCCAAACGAATGGCCTCCGAGCCCCCCATTTTCAAACCGGTAGTTCATGAGAGAGCGCATCAAGCGGCTCGAGTTGGACAAGGCGACCAGACACTGCCTCACATCGCCCGGCGGCAGAACCCCCAGCTCATCGCGTAAGATCCCAGTACTTCCTCCATCGTCGGCCATCGAGACAATCGCCGTCAAATCGAGCGGATATTTCTTGAGCCCCTTTAAAACGACAAAATTCCCAGTTCCTCCTCCGATGACCACAATCTTTTTCAAAGCGCCCCGGATCATAGATTTTTCATTCCCTCTATCGCTTTTGCTAAATCTGGCTGGCTAAATAGATACTCCCCGCTCACAAAGACATTGGCCCCCGCTTTCGCGCAGATCTTCGCTGTTTCTTGATTGATCCCCCCATCGACCTGAATGTCCAATTTTGTACCGCTCTTGTCGCACATCTCTCTTGCTAGCTGGATCTTTTCCACAACTTCGGGCATGAATTGCTGCCCTCCAAAACCGGGGCTAACCGTCATCAAGAGAATCAAATCGCACTTATCCAAATACTTCGGCACCATCGAGAACGAAGTCTCAGGCCGAAAAGCTAATCCCGCCTGCTTGCCGCATTTTTTGATGAAGGCAATCGTATCGTCCACATCTTCGGTCGCCTCGAAATGGAACGTGATCCGGTCGGCCCCTGCCTTGACAAAGGCTTCGATATAATCAAATGGGTTGTAGATCATGATATGGACGTCTAGGAAGATCGGCGTTGCCTGGTTGATGGCCGCAACCGCTTTGGGTCCCAGCGTTAGATTGGGGACGAAATGGCCATCCATGATATCGATATGGATTCCGTCGGCGCCCGCTTTTTCAAGCCGTTTCGCCTCCTCGGCTAATCTACCAAAGTCCCCAGACAAAATACTCGGACATACTTGCAATCGCATACGCGACTACTTTATATGAAGACAAAATAAAAGTATCGAAAATTACGAAGCCCTAGGTATGCTCATGAAAAAACAACTGATCCACAGCAGATGCATCGGAAGGCTCAGAAGGATATAATAGATTATACTCAAAAGACGCGTCCAATTGTATTGAGCTGTCTGTAAGACCATTATTA
Organism: uncultured bacterium; assembly: GCA_964477585.1. GTDB lineage: Bacteria > Chlamydiota > Chlamydiia > Chlamydiales > SM23-39 > CAYZHU01. Next base: position 7,731 of record CAYZHU010000035.1, on the reverse strand, counting down.
TTTATGATATTTAGAAAAAGTTGCGTAGCTTCTCCTTGATCTGCCGGTTCACTACTCAATCTCTTGCCTAATTCTAACTGAATTTCTGCCTTCTCTATTTGAGAAAGGCCGACTTTTTCTAGAAGATAGCGGCATAAAGAAATCGATAAGCCTCTATCAGAAGATCGGATGAAGCTCATCAAATCACCTGGATATCGGGAAATCACGGATTCTAAATTAGATAATGTACTCATTTTTTACCTGTAGTTATTTCTTAATAATTATATAAATAAACTTATTTAATTTCAATAGAAATTATTTTAAGAAAACGTTCTTGAATATCGGGATAATCGGTAAGGATCATGTATCCCGAATAGGGGGTTTCGTGGAAATCGAGAGAGAAAGTGATGATTTGCGGGAAAGAGCCCTTTTCTAATTGTTCCTGGATCCTCTTTCTCTTCTGGCTATCGCAATGAGGAATTATCGCCAGGACCTTTTTTGAGTCTTGCTTGAACAGCCAATCGGATGAATCAGACTTCATCGCCTGAAGGAGGAGGAGGAAAAGCGCTTTAAGCGACTCGGTCTCGATACAAGAGCGCATTTCGGTGGGAGTCAGGGAGAAGAAGAATCTTTCGAGGAGGAGGTTGTGCTGCTCGCCAATGCGGACAAGTGAGGATTTGAGATCTTTTAACGATTCATTCTGCTTGTAGATCATCCCCCCGTTGTAATCGCGCACATCGCCTAAACAAACGGAGATTTCAGACAGGATATGTTCTCGCGCCTTGTAAAGATCGACCGTGTGATCGGCCCTTAAATAGGTATGGCTGGGGAGAAGAGTCCGGAACACAGTCGCCTCTTTTACATATTTTCTTCTGATATGGCCCACCCTACGGACTCGGTCTGGAATGAATTTCAGCTTCGAATTTTTAAACATCTCTTGAAGAGAGGGGCTGTTTTCTGCTTGGACGCGAACAAGAACAACTGTGAAAGATAGATCCGCCCCTTTTTGCTCATCGAATGAGATCACCACTTGCGGTATGTCCCCCACGAAACGGAGCTGGCGTGAGAGAGACATGACATTGCGGAGCACCTCTTCTTCGTTCCGCGGCATGAAAACGGCATGGGTCAACCGCTCGACATGCCCTTTGATTTGGTCGGGAAGAGCTGTCCGGAGAAGCTGGATCTCCTCTAAAGAGAAGTCGCGGCTATCGTTTTTCTCAATTTCGAGATAGACCATCTGGATAGAGGCCCCAGCAGGGCGATCGGAAAGAGACGATCCTTCTACTGCGCGGATCTGCGGAAAATGGGATTGGATCGCGCTAATCAGGTGGCCCGTTTCAAATACTTCATGCTCCTGGAGAAAACTGAGTCCGACGAGAATTCCGAGTACATTTTTAGAGGGAGCTGTCAATTTAGTTTTTAAGAACTTGAGGATGATGTGCCTCTTTTGCGGCAATGCTTCGATATTTTGCTTGAGGAGTTTTTGGACCGAATAGGAATTGGAGATGATCCGGCTGATGTGGTGGTAATCGCGAGCATTTTTAAAATCGTCGCGGCACGTAACGAGGAAGTGTTGCATTTGAGAGAAAATCCCCTGGTCGAAATCCTTCGAATGGCTCTGGATCAAGGAACTGATCTTCTCTTGGATCATCGCTGTTTTCCCATCGCCTGATAAACCTTTGAATTCCAGGATACGGCGGGCATGGTAAGTGGAGACGACGCCGAGGCGGATCTCTGTCTCGACCGCATGAAGATTGCGGCGCACTTCCTCTACATCGGATGCGCTTTTTAAATAGACAACGATCTCCGCCACACTGAGGAGATCCTCGGAGAGGTGGGGAAGGCGGACATCGGAGGCGAAAAAAAGCTCCACATTGACCCGTTTTTGAGGGAGAAGCCAGCGGCTGATCATGTCGTAGAAAAAATTACAAGCATTGAGCCTATATTTGCACAGAATAAGCACGGATAGGGTGCAAGGGGCTTTATTCAATTCCGACCAGTGAATGAGAGGGAGCATATCGGCAAAGCGGGCCCTTTGAGAGGCGAGAGAAACCCCTTTTTCCTCTAAAAGATCTGCTGGTACAAGCCTATGGATTAAATCCTGCGCCCCGTCGCGGTAGTATTCCGCCTCAATGTTCGGGCAACCGAATTCAAACTCAAACTCTAATTGTTGTGCGAACATGCATCTACCTCGTATCTCTTTTCCGTGCTAGGCTCTTTCAAAGAACCGACAATTGTCCCAATTTTTTTTGGATTTTGGAACGAAAGGACAGATAATTGGATCCCATTTCTGGCAGCAAGCTCAATACTCCGGGGGTGGAGGACTTTGGCGCCGCCCTTTGCGAGTTCGAGCGCTTTTTCGTAAGAGAGCTCGGGATAAAGAGCCGCATCGGGATTTGTTTTGGGATCATCCGTATAGATCCCTGCTACATCTTTATAAAACTCCACCTTCGGCGCGCCTAGAGCGATCGCTAAAGCTACCGCGCTCGTATCAGATCCGCCTCGGCCTAGTGTCGTAATTTCCCCTTTTCGGCTCACCCCTTGAAAACCGGCGATGATAGCGATCTGTCCTTTCTCAAGGACAGGGAGGAGCCGATTAGGGCGGACGTCTAGAATTTTGGCCTCGGAATGATTTTCGCAAGTAATGATCCCCGATTGGCTCCCCGTAAAACTGACCGCCTCTTTCCCTTTTAAGGAGAGGGCCATCGCTAAAAGCGAGATACTGATCCTCTCCCCTACAGAGATCAACATATCTTGTTCCCGGGTAGGAGGATTGGGGTGGACCTTGCGGGCCAGCTTCAATAACTCATCTGTCGTATTGCCCATTGCGCTGATCACAACGGCTATTTCTTTGTGCAATTTAGATCTTTGGATAATCAGTTCCGAAATTTTTGAAAAACTTTTCGGTCTTTTAACGCTCGCCCCGCCGAATTTCATCACTAACATGGCTCATTTCCTTTTTGGGGAGTAAATCTTATCCGATTATTCCCCGCGCCGCAAACATATCTTTTTACAGACGCTAGAAATTTTCAAACTAGCAAACAGCATTAGAAAAAATAAAGCGAAAATTTTATTTTTTTAAAAAAAACGTTTCAATTTCGATAAATTAAATAACAAAACAAATATTTCATGTTATTTATTTTCAATATTTTAAGATTCACTTTCTCTATGCTTCAGAGAGAAAATAGGTGAGAGAAAATTTTTTCAGAAAACGGAAAAGAAATGATAATTTTGAAATTTTTATTTGAACCTATCCTAATAAAAAGTTTCAGTCGATTTTCGATGTCCTAATACAATGGCCAAATTTCCAATGGTCTATGGCCTGAACTTCCGCATGGCTGCGACGGCGATGCTATTGTTAGTGTCGCCTTGGCTGACTTGGTAGAACAGCACGCCGTTCGGGCCGGAGCCAAAGATCGCTGGATACTCGGTATTTTCATATTTAACAACTTCTTTACTACGACTAAAGATCCAATCCCTTCCATCGCCACTACCATTGCCAAAATGATACTTGTTGCCTTCTACTATAGATGGCAACAGCACGGTACCCAGATCAATAGCAGAGAGGCTTTCCTCATAACCTGCCCCCGTCGCAGCATTTACTCTCTTGAGGAATTGTTGTTGATCTGACCATGATTCGCCTCTAGCTAAAAAATCTTTTCTCATGACGAGCCAACAGGCAGGGCCTGCTGGTTTATTTCGATTCTCGCGCAATACAGCGGGCTCGAATGAAAATTTCAGTCCCAATCGATCTAAAGTGTCCAAGCTGCGAACATGAGTAATATTTTGAAGATCTGTATAAGATTCAAATCCAAAAACGGGACGTAAGTGAGTTTCCCAAACGTATCTGGGATTGGGCACCTGCTCGAAAACATCTACAGGATCTAGTCCCTGCCAAAATCTATCAAGTTCATTCCCAAATGAAATTTCAGGACCTACATTAATATTGTTAAAATGTTTTCTCCAATCTGCAGCGCCAAAAGGATTCTGCTGTGTCACCATGTAGGCTGCCACAAGTCCCGCTACATCTCTACATCCTGATGAACTCATTGATGACTCTACCGATGAAGTGAGAAGCGGGATATCCCGTAAAAATGAGATGCCCTGTGCAACATATGACATATAAAATATCTCCATTAAAAATAAGTTTAATTAAGATATTATACAAAAAATAGATATTAAATTTCAAATGAAGTTTTACAGAAATCTAATTAACAAAATCACATTCCTTATAATTTTTCATAATTTATTCATAATAAAATACTTACACAATTAATTGCACTCTTCTAAAATCCACGCGAGGCCGATGCCGCTACCGAACCGAAGTCTGTAGAATTCACCATGTATATTCCCGATCCCGCTTGCTTTTATTGGAGAATTTTTGATACTCTATCTCCATTACTTTTATTAACAGGAGAAACCCAACAACCATGTCTAAACAACCCCACAAACAGTCTTTTAACGATTGGAATGCCAGCAACGTCCTAGATGATGTAGAATTCCAAGAACACGATGCCCTCCAATTCCGCGATCTTCTCTATGGAAAAGAAAAACCAGGGAAAGAAAGCCCATTATCCCTACTGAACGCCGGTCAAATTTTGAAAGGAAGGATCGTAGAGATCACGAAAGATTATGTCGTAATAGATGTTGGCTTAAAATCCGAGGGACTCGTTCCCATATCGGAATTCTCAGAGCCAGAAGAACTCGTCCTAGGCGGCGATTCAGAAGTCTATCTCGATGCGACAGAAGGGGAAGATGGGCAAATCGTCCTCTCTAAAGAAAAAGCGCGCAAGTTCCGACAGTGGGAATACATTGTCCATAATTGCAAAGAGGGATCGATCGTAAAAGGCAAGGTGATCCGAAAAGTCAAAGGGGGCCTGATGGTCGACATCGGGATGGAAGCGTTCCTCCCCGGCTCTCAAATTGACAATAAGAGAATCAAAAATCTCGATGATTTCTTGGGCAGGTCTTACGATTTCAAAATCCTCAAGATCAATATCGAACGGAAAAATATCGTCGTTTCCCGCCGCGAATTGCTCGAAGAAGAGAGAGTTTCCCGCAAAGCAGAAGTCCTGGAGAATATCCGCGAAGGTTCTGTCCGTAAAGGTATCGTTAAAAATATCACCGATTTCGGCGTATTCCTCGACCTAGATGGAATTGACGGCCTCCTCCATATCACCGACATGACTTGGAAAAGGATCAAACACCCATCTGAATTGGTCCACCTCGGCCAAGAACTCGAAGTGGTGATTCTCCATATCGACCGCGATAAAGGGCGCGTTGCATTGGGGCTGAAACAAAAAGAGAGCAATCCTTGGGAAGAGATCGAGAAAAGATACCCGCCAGGAACCCGGATCCGCGGAAAAATCGTCAACCTCGTCTCTTACGGCGCATTCATCGAAATTGAGCCTGGGATTGAAGGCCTCATCCACGTATCGGAAATGTCTTGGACGAAAAACGTCACGGAGCCGAGCGAAGTTGTCCATGTGGGCGATGAAGTGGATGCTGTGGTCCTCTCTGTCCAAAAAGAAGAAGGGAAAATCTCTCTCGGTATCAAGCAGACAGAGCGGAATCCTTGGGAAGATGTTGAGAAAAAATATCCCATGGGCAGCAGCGTAGTCGCCGAGATCCGGAACTTGACCAATTACGGCGCATTTGTCGAGTTGGAGCCAGGTGTCGACGGTCTGATCCACATCTCCGATTTGAGCTGGATCAAGAAAGTATCCCACCCATCAGAAGTGCTCAAGAAAGGAGATAAGGTAGAGGCCATTATCCTTTCAGTGGATAAAGAGAGCAAAAAAATCACATTGGGCGTAAAACAATTGAGTACCAATCCTTGGGAAACGATTGAAAAGACGCTTCCAGTAGGATCGCTCGTGCATGGGGTAGTAACAAAGACAACCGCATTCGGCGCCTTTGTACAGCTTGACAATGGAATTGAAGCGTTGATCCACGTGACAGAGCTCTCTGATCAACCTTTTGGAAAAGTAGAAGACGTTGTCCAGAAAGGGGACGGTGTCACTGCAAAAGTGATCAAATTAGACCCAGAGCATAAGAAAATCGCCCTCTCGATTAAGGAATACTTGATTGAGAAGAACCAGATGAATCGAGACGATATCGTAGTCGGATCTAAGGCGAAAAAAGGGAAGAAAAAAGAGAAGGCTCTGAAAGAGGAGAAGGATGAATAAAGACCTGATAGCGATCTTTGAATACCTCGAGCGCGAAAAAGGGATCAAAAGGGAAATCGTAATCAATGCGATTGCCGAATCTTTGAAAGCGGCTGCCCGAAAAAGCGTGAGAGGCTTAGGGGAAAAGGTAAACGTCGAGATCCATCCAAAGACGGGCGAAATCGAGGTCTTTACCCAAAAGAAAATCGTAGAAAAAGTCTCTCACCCCAACGACGAGATCTCCATTGAGGATGCGAGGATACTAGAGCCAGAATGCCAAGTAGGGCAATGGCTCGAAATCTCGATTACCCCTCAAGACTTTGGGCGGATTGCAGCGCAAGCGGCTCGCCAGGTCATCTCGCAAAAGCTCAAAGGAGCTGAGCGGGATGTGATTTACGAAGAGTACCGACACAGAGCCGGAGAGATCATCTCCGGTACTGTAAAACGATTTATCCGCGGACGGACGATCGTCGTCGATTTGGGAAAAGTGGAGGCAATCCTTCCAGAGAGAAACTACCCAAAACTCGAACGGTACAATACGGGAGAAAAGGTACAAGCGCTCCTTCTCGAAGTGAGAGATACCGAAGGGGGCGGAGCTGAGGTCATTTTAACCCGCAGCCATCCTGAATTTGTTTCGGCTCTCTTCACGCAAGAAGTGCCCGAGCTGCACGACAAAACAGTCGCAATCGAAAAAATTGTACGGGATCCTGGCTACCGGACGAAAATGGCTGTCCGATCCTACGATCCAAAAGTGGATCCGGTCGGAACATGCGTCGGAGTGCGAGGCACCCGGATCAAGAATATCATCCGGGAATTGAACAACGAGAAAATCGACGTCGTCCCGTTCTCTGACGATCCTGTCCAACTTTTGCAGAATCTTTTAGCGCCTGCTGAGATCAAGAAGTTGAAATCTTATGATGACCGGATTTGGATGGTTGTCACAGATGAGGATTATCCGATTGTGATCGGCAAGAAAGGGATGAATGCCCGCTTGATCGGTCAAATGATCGGAAGGGAAATCGATGTACAGAAGATTAGCGAGTACCAAAAAATCCTCACTATCCAGATGGCTGAGCTCGCAGAATCGCAAGACCCATCTTATGATGAGCGATTGAAAATTGAAGGGGTCAGCGGTTTGATTCTGGAAAGTTTAATTTCCTCTGGTTTAGACACCCTTCGTAAATTTATGCAAGAGAAGCCCTCTGAACTTCCAAGCAAAGTTCCTGGCGTCAATTACTACGATCTCGCTGATAAGATATTAGAACAAACTCGCAAAAAAAAGGGTTAACCGTTGGGTAAAAACCTCAAATTAAATATAAAAAACACCCAGCTTGCTGAAGCTTTTAAAGTGAAAAAGCCTGCAGCGCCTGAACCTGAAGCACCTAAAAAAGCAGAAGCGCAAAGCCAGGATGCCGAGCCGAAAAAGCGTCTGACCCGTTTACGGGAAGACGCGAGTATTACAACTGCGATTAAACAAGCCGAAAAAACACTCGCATCCAGGGAAAAGGAAAAAGAGCCCGAACTTCCCAAAAAGCGAAAAACCCGAATTATGCAGGAGCCGACATCTCAGACAGAACCTGCAGAT
>CAYZHU010000034.1:0-12757 GCA_964477585.1 uncultured bacterium | reverse complement strand
GATAGCGCAGCTTACGGAGGCTATCGGATCCCTCCTAACTACGATTCGATGATCGCAAAATTGATTGTGAAAGGGCGCAATAGGGAAGAAGCGATCGCCCATGCTAAGCGGGCTCTTCGAGAATTCCATATCGCAGGCGTCCATTCGACTATTTCATTCCACCAATATATGCTTGAAGACAAACGGTTTTTGAACAATGATTATACGATTACTTATATTGACCAGCTTATTTCTGAAGGGTGTACATTTACACGCTGAAAATATGAATCCCAACCATCTAAAATCTCTCATCTCTGAAACAGAGATCGCCCAAAAAATTCAATCGGTCGCAGCCCAGCTCAAAGAAGATTACCAGAATCGCGATCTCGTCATCGTGATGGTGATGAAAGGGGCCCTCTGCCTAGTTGCCGACCTAATCCGGGAACTAGATCTTCCTCTCGATGTCCAATATGTACAGTGTTCGAGTTATGGCGCCCGCGGGACAGCGCGTGGAGAGCTCCAAGTGATCGGGTTAGACCGCCTCCAAGTTGAGAATCGGGATGTTCTCGTCGTCGACGATATTTTTGATTCGGGCCATACCATGACTACACTGCTCGATGCAATCGAAACTAAGAAACCGAACTCTTTAAAAAGCTTGGTCCTCTTGTCCAAGAACGTCCCTCATGTCACAGAATATCGTCCCGATTATGTCCTCTTTGACATAGAAAACCTTTTTGTCGTAGGCTATGGCCTCGATTTCAAAGAGAGATATCGAGGGCTCCCAGGCGTATATATTTATCAGGGTCCTTCGAATCCCTAAATAATGGGAAAAAATGAAGGGGATTATCTTAGCCGGAGGTAGCGGGACAAGACTGTATCCAGCGACGATGGCTGTTTGCAAGCAGCTTCTTCCGATCTACGACAAACCGATGATCTATTATCCCTTGTCTGTTTTGATGATGGCAGGCATCCGGGAAATTTTGATCATCTCTACTCCGGAAGATACTCCCCGATTTGAAAAGTTATTCGGCGATGGTTCTAAGTTAGGATTGAAGTTCCTCTACCAAGTGCAGCCGTTTCCTGGAGGATTAGCCCAAGCGTTTATTGTTGGCGCTCCCTTTATTGGGAAAGAGCCGGTAGCCCTGATTTTGGGCGATAATATATTCTATGGGGAAGATCTCCCGGATATTCTCGAAGAGGGGATGAAGCTCAAAACAGGCGGCCTGATCTTCGGCTACCGGGTCAAAGATCCCCATCGGTATGGCGTGGTCCATTTTGATAAAGAGATGCGGGCTCTTGGAATTGAAGAGAAGCCGCTCCATCCCAAATCTTCTTACGCGGTACCAGGACTCTATTTCTATGGGCCAGAAGTAGTTGCGATCGCCTGCTCCTTAAAGCCCTCTCCGAGGGGCGAGCTAGAGATCACTGATGTGAACCGAGTTTATTTGGAACAGGGGCGCCTCTCCGTCCGTCTTCTTGGTAGAGGACACGCATGGCTTGATACCGGCACCTTTGACGCCTTCCATAAAGCTTCCTCTTTTGTCCAAGCGATCCAAGAGAGGCAGGGGATCAAGATTGCCTGCATCGAAGAGATCGCCTATCGGCAAGGGTTTATCGAACGAGATCAGCTCTTCCATCTTGCCAATCATTTCCCTAAAAACGAATATGGCGACTACTTGCGCCATATCGCTCACGAAAAAGATATCTACGAAGAATCGGAATTATTCAGGTGAAATAGAATCAGGAAGAGGAATGGTAATGGTAAAATCATTATTCAACTTTTGAATCCTGAAGCCTGTAGGAGCCCGTCCAGATTCTCTACTGATATCTCGAATGGAGGTCTGCATAGCGTCAATATGATCTTCTAAGTTATTATTTTGGATTTGAAACTTAAAAATCATCTTCTGTGCAGTGTCAACAACCCCGTGTTGGGAAATTCTCTCTTCTGCATCCATTGTCGTCCTAAGCAATAGGCGCATGGTTTTGCAGAGCTCTTCAGTAGCGTCAGGCACTCCATGCCGTATTGCACTTAACCTGGTGTCCTTTAAATTGAGGATGATCCCTACAAGCGCTGGTAGACCCAAAATCAAATAAGCAAAAATCCCACTCGCCACGTGAGCGATTTTCCAAGCTGTTTGCAAGCCGCCTTCGCTAGTATTAATTTTATTTTGAAACCAAGTATTGTAGGTGCGCAGGGGCGCTATGCAGCTAGACCCTATTGAATTTTGTTCTCGATAAGCATCTGAAATAGATCTAAAATCCATACATTCCTTATTTTCTATTTATACTTTAATTAATATCGTTTAATAAGTAAATGTTTAAAAAAATGCAGCTGTAGTTTATAATAATTTAATATGATTTCGATTTGCCGTAATTACTTATTTGACAAGATATTCTTTGAAATTAAAGAAAATTCTTTATTTCGAAGCATTCAAAGAAAAGTAGTGGATGTCATGCCCTGCTTGGGTAATCTAAGGTGCTGCAAGAAGTTATCCAATTGGGACATTGAAGAACTCGAGGAAGAAATACCCAGACCCCTATCAAAAAAAGAAGCGAAAGTGCAGAGAATCGCTTTTCAGCGCCATTACTCGGATAAAGATCTGGACACATTAAAGAATGCAATTCTTCCTGAAGAACTGGAAAAATACTCTTCCAATTTGAAACTGAACCTGCTGGCAATTGCAATGCAAAACAATTGGGAAGAGGAAGTATGTACTTTGATAAGAGCTATAGAAAAGCCGCCAGAGAAAGTTTTTCTCTATCTAGCCAAAAAAGGAAATTTAGAGAATGTTGAATATCTATATGAAAATTCCCAAATTTCAGATGAATCTTATTTTCAAGCTTTTTGCTATGCGGCCCAAGGGGATACGGATGATGACCTTCTGATATTCGATTATTTGCTTCAAAATTTTGAAGAAGATAAGTTTAGCGATATTCAAATTGAGTATCTTAGAGGTTTAGAAGTTAGAAAATTTGTTCAACGTAAATTAGATCGAATTTTGCCTGAAATTCCAGAGCTTGAGGATGAAGTTCAACCAAAAACGATCTTCCGTCAAAAAATAAAACACTTTGATTCCATTTCTCAGATTGAGAAGAGCGAACTTACTGAAGAACAGCTGGAAGCTCTTTTGTCCAAAGCCTTACGAAATAGATGGAACCAATTCGCTATTGCTCTATTGAAGAGATCGAACGATTTAGGAATCGAGATCGATGTTAGTTATTTCAGCGGGACTCTTTCTAGTATCGCAACTTGCGGCGATAACGAGAGTCTTCAGGTATTTTTAGATGACCCTGCGCTAACCAGTAAGGTAGATGAACATGCTTTTAGAGCTGCTATCGAGAATGCGCGTCATGCTAATCACACAGAAATAGAAAATCAGCTTACAAATTTGCCGCGCTCTAGAAATTCTCCAGAGCCTTCGTCTCTCGGTAGTGTGCTGCGATCCCTTTCGCTATTTCGTCAGGGTCATCAGAGAAGCGAATCAGATTGAGATAGGGTGTGTTGCATAACTCAGATCGTACTTAAAATACTGAAAATTAAACACCGAGCACACCGAGAGTCACCGAGGAAGAGTTGTTTTTCTTGATCTCTCGGTGTAACTCGGTGCTCTCGGTGTTAAATAAGCCGTTCATGTTCATAAGCTTAAGTTGCAACAATCCCGATAAGTTAACTAAGCACTGCAATGCGCTTACTATTTAGCGCGGTATTCAAAATTCAAATAGCTTCTTGTTGTGCTTCCGACACATTGCCAAAGGTATAAGTTACAGTTACAGGTTTCCTCTCTGGCGATAATTGATATTCGATTTCAACTGCGTATTCTATGCCATACTCATAACCAAATAAGCGCTCTTTAACGCTTTTAATAGCGTCCGGATTTACATAATAGCTATCTGATATCTTAAGTAAACCAAGTTGTCCGCCAACTGTCTGTAATGTGGCATATGCAGTCGGAATGTCATAAGTGCGATTTGTCAATACAGAGACAAGGTTTGTTCCGTTTTTATTAAAAAGACTTTCCTTTGGCTCTCCATAGACGACTCTTACGCCATAGCCCCCTCTTTCTAATTCCCTTCCATGAGAAAGACTGAAGAGGGATTGCTTGTGAATCACTGTATTTTGCACTTGGATCATATACATCTCCTTGAGGAGGAAACGTTATCTATTTTTCGAGATTAAAGTTCAATTAGAAATTCTCTAGAGTCTTATTCTCTCGGTAGTGTGCTGTGATCCCTTCCGCTATTTCATCGGGATCGTCAGAGAGGCGAATCAGATTGAGCTGTTCTTCTCGGATGTTTCCATTGGCCAAAACAGTATTTCTCAGCCAGTCGATCAACCCTTTCCAATACTCTTTTCCTACTAGATAGACGGGAAAATACTTGATCTTCTCAGTTTGGATGAGAGTGATAGCCTCAAAGAATTCATCGAGAGTGCCGAAGCCTCCTGGAAGGACGACAAAGGCCTGCGCGTAGCGGACGAACATCACTTTTCGGACGAAAAAATAGCGAAAAGAAAGCTGATACTTTGGATCGAGATACCGATTTGGCTTTTCTTCTAGAGGAAGGTCGATGCAGAGGCCGCAAGATTTTCCGCCAGCCGCTTGGGCTCCTTTATTGGCGTGCTCCATGATTCCTGGGCCGCCTCCCGTGATGATCCCAAACCCTTTTTTAACGATCTTTTCCGCGATCTCTTCTGCTAATTGATAGTATTTTGTATCGATTGGTTTGGCATTGGTCGAGCCGAAGATTGCAACCGAGGGCCCTAAAAAAGACATCGTTTCAAATCCGTCGACGAACTCTGCCATAATCCGGAAAATTCTCCACGAATCAACCGTGTGGACGAATTTTTGCGGCTCGTTGCTCATCCGATCAATCCCTTGGTGAAACTCTTTCTCGTTTTCCGCCGTAATGCGATCCGTGCGGTTCTCCCATAGGCGACCTCATGCAAGTTTTCGATTGCGATGAATGCGCTTGGATCTTCCCGTAGAACGATCTCTTTCAACTCGGCCAAATCCAAGCGTTCTACGATGATGAATAGGATATCCCGATCTTCGCCGGAATAGCCCCCTTTTCCTTTGATGAAGGTGAGGCCAAGCCCCAGCTCGTGTGTGATGATTTTGCTCAATTTGTCAGGTTTGGAGCACATGATGAGGACCGATTTCAATTCCTCCAACCCTGCGATCACAATATCCATCATTTTGAAAGCGACGATATAGGTCATGAGAGAGCGGAGTGCGATGTGCCAGTTATCGAAAATCCACCCGTATGCCCCAAAGATGAAGATATTGATAAAAAAGATCACTTGTCCGACGGTGAATCCCTTTTTCCGGTTGATCAGGATTGCCAAGATCTCCGTTCCATCGGTACACCCGCCATTGCGGATGATCAATCCAGCTCCTGCGCCCAGCATCGCTCCGCCGATTACAATTGCCTCCAGAGGGTCGGCTGCAAAGGAAGGGAATTTTTGCACAAGAGACAAAAAGAGAGCGAACAGGACGATTGCCACGAACATATAAAGGACAAACGATCTTCGGATATACCGGTAGGCTAAATAGATGAACGGAACGTTTAAAATGAGGAGGAAATAGGAGAGGTAGGAACTCCCATATAACCGGGCGAGGATCAACGAAATACCCACCACGCCGCCGTCGATCAATTCATTGGGGATCAGAAAGACGCGGATAGCGACAGCTGCGCAAAAAGCGCCGATAGCCATTCCGATCATGTGGATGGCGTGTTTTACAAGTCGACTGGTGAAAGGCAGTTGTGGCATATTATTTAAAGAATACTAGAAGTATGAAAAAAGCGCATTTAAAATTGATTCATGAACATTCACGATCCGGGATCGGGAAACGGTTACGCAAACGCAAACGTTCACGGAAGTGCATCGTTCTCCCGTGATAGTTTTTTTCTGTATAATCTATTTGTAGTTCGCGGGAGACGGGGCTCGAACCCGCAACTTCCGCCGTGACAGGGCGGCGCTCTAACCAATTGAACTACTCCCGCTTCGTTTGGGCGCAACAGGACTCGAACCTATGACCACCTGTGTGTAAGACAGGCGCTCTACCAACTGAGCTATACGCCCGCAAGTTTGAAGCAGCTACTAAAAAACGAACACCTATATTACTCACTCGAATAGATTTTTCTCAAGAAAAAGAGATATTTCCGGTATAAAACTTCTATGCAAAAGTCAAAAAACTGGAGATCTCCCTTGAGGAATTGGCTCATCTTTCTTCTTTTGGCTAGCTGTTCTCCCTCCTCTATCGATGATTTACGCTGCGAAGGGGAGGCTGAAACGCGGAAGCTTGCCATCTTGCTGAAAACGATCGATACGAAAGAGGAGTTGGTCCGGGCCCTTCCGAGAATCAAAAAAAGATATAACAAATTAGCCGACCTTCTCCTTTTAGCCCGTAATTTCCAAGAAAAAGGGGGAGAGTCCTCATTAGCGAGCGAAGAGCTGTTTGCGGAGCTCGCGCGCCTCTACGAGATGCCTGGGGGCAAAGAACTGATCGAAAGCGCCCAAAGCGAAGCCATCCGAAAATTAGACAAAAGATAGCCCCTCTTGACAACCACCTATCAAATCGGTTATATTACCTATTAAATAGGTTTCTAATGTTAGAGTACCTTTTTGCAAATAAGAACGTGGAAAAAATACTCATGTATCTGCACTTGCATGGAAAGGCAAATGCTACAGAGCTTAGCCATGCATTTGGTTCTGCTTTAGATCCTATTCAAAAAACTCTTAAGAAATTAGAAGAAGGGGGGCTTCTTGCGAGTTTTTTAGAGGGCAGGACCAGGGTATTCCGGTGGAATCCTCGCTATCCTTTTCTGGAGGAGATTCAGGCTCTAGCAAAAAAAGCCTACAGCTTTCTTCCTCCCGACATTCAAGAAACACGCTATCAGGCTATTCGACGAAAGCGTCCTCGCAAAACAGGCAAACCTCTTTAAAACAGTATGAATTTAAAAAATCTGAGTCTCAAAGAGCTCGCATGCCCATTGATATCCACTAATCAAATTAAAAATATTAGTAGCATTTATTTTAATTATTGTTTTAAAAACGCTATTACTATATAATAAATTCAATTATGTCTGCGGAAATTAATTTAAATAAAGTCGGAAATCTGTGCGTCGTAGTCCAAAAGCATGTCAGCTGCGATGGATGCGGGGACGAACTATTTGCAATCAAACTCTTTGATGTATTGAGAAGAAGTTTTTCTGAATCCTTCAATGTATCGATTCATCCGCTCAGAGATTTTGAGGCTGTTCATTTACAAAAGATCGATTCGACTCTGCCTCTTGAGCCGCTGGAAATGGTCGCTCAAAAAGCAGCTCAGCTTCCTACTCTTGTATTCCACGGGCCGGATTTAAGCCGAAAAGGCGTAAGGGATGAAGAAGAGCCCATACTTCCCGATGTGATTTTTGAAAGGGCTTTTGTTCGGCATTTAGAGGAATATTCGTTAGGGAAAATGGGTCTTGCTAAACATCGCTCCTTTCATCTCAAGGGCAAACTTTGCGAAACAGGAATCGGGTTAGGAAAATGGGGGATTTTTACAGACAAAGAATTATTTAAAACCATGTCAGAAATCTACAAGAGCGGGAAAACTTGCAATCCGGAATTAATAGGAGAATTGATAGATGGAAATTTGAGGGCGATCTTAGATTCAAACAGAGATATATTTTTGGGATATTCGAAACAGTTCTTTGACCAGATTTGTTTTACCTATGCTGCTTTAGATACCACAAAAAGAGATGTCGATATTTGCATTCCGTCTCTATTGAGTGAAAGTTTTGTTCGAGAATTTCAGCGATGGTTCAAGGACGATGTTCTGGTTGAAAAAGGGATTTGCTCCATTGAGATCCTGTATCGAGAAAATAAAGGGGATTCCTTTGTCTTGAAAATCAAGAGTGCATCTGCAAATGTTCCAGCGGGAAAAAATGTTCGGATCATTTTTTGTCCTCATCTAGATCATAGAGATATACTCCGCCTTTTGGCCATTAGCCAGGCGCTGACATTACCGACACGAGATCAATCCTTTTCAGAAGAGATTTCAGCTGCAAAAATTGTTCTATACGATATCCCAGCCCACAAACGGGGATTAGCAGAAGAGGCAAGACAAATCTGCGCGGATTCAGATTGGAATGAAGCTGAACTCTTCTTTAGACTCTATAGCGATTGTGTTCCTTCTTACGTTGCTGTTTTAGAAGATCCCGCTCGGAGGAAGATCGCTCACGATCAATTCCAATTATTATCTCGAAGAATTTTGAGCTGCCATAGTTTGCAGGATCTGGTTGTATATGAAGTCGAAAGCCTGTTCAAATCGATCAAAGAACAGGGGTTCGAGCATGTTCTGAAAGAAGAACGAAAAATTAACGATAATCTCCACTGGTTCCGTAACTATAAGTTACAGGAACAAAATAGCGACGACGGCTGTAAAACAAGCTAATCAAATATTCTTGCAGGAACAGAGATACATCTCTTCCATGAAAAAAGTCATTTTTGCAGACGTCCATCATAAAAAGTGCATAGCAAAGGCGATCGGTTATCTAGCGCTTTTATATTTGCAATTATTTAATTATATGAGATTTAAAAAACTATTAAAAAATGTTAAGATTTGTTATAATATAAATATAGTATAAAAAAATATAAAAATTAAATTATGTCGTTAGTTCGTTGGGTCAATTCAGCGCATCAATATTTAAGAGATAGACCGGCTCTATCCATAGCAGCGGGCTTGGCTATAGGCGCATCCTTTCTTATCTCAGTTTTCCCATCAAAAAAAAATTGTGTCCTGATAGAGGATGGAGTTAAACATCTGCTTGTCGTGACTGTGCTAGGGGTCCTATCGATTGCCTTTTTATCTAGAACTTTCTCTTGCATTGGCAAAAAGAAAAAACCTCTTTCTGAGACACGAATTGTGAATTTAAAAAGGCCATTTCCAGCTTCCTCCGATCCTGTGGTCTCTCTTATTCTCCAGCACGTTCCTGAACAAATGAAACGATTGCAAATCGTAACCAACTGCCGAACGATAAAGGAAGCTCAAGTTATTTTCTTGGGCGATTGTCATGATGATCGGTCTGGAAAAGATCTTCGTGACTCGTTGCTAGAAGTATTAAGTTGCTCAGGAGATTCTGTTTATTTAGAAAAGGAAAAAAAGAAAAAGATCCGATTGCAAGACATAGATGAAATCACTCCCAGACAAGATCTTGTTTATCAAGGTTGGGACTTGGATGATATTAATGAGATATTTAATCGGGAAATCTACGCTGTCGGGTTTCCTCTCAAAACAAAAATTTGTATTGCGCTGCGTGAAAAAGTTCTGCCTTTGCTAGAAAGGAATCAATTTCAATTTTCAGATCCAAATTATATGGAAGAAGCTCGTCGAGATTCCTCCTCTTTTCTTTTCTTAAGACCGGAAGAATCCGCTTCTCTGGAAAGGGAATGGAGCCAACGAATACAGCAAGCAACAGAGAGCAAAAATGAAGTCATCGAACTATTTTGGCGCCTCTGTCAAGCGCATAAGGCCAGTCAAGTTTGTGCAACGAGAATTCACCTTGAATTTTTTAAAAAGAGACAGCAGAGTTTGGTATCTTGCTTGGAAAAATTACCAGCTAGCCCCAATAAACAGTTTTACATTGCAGGAACAACTCATCTCTTCGACGAATTTTCTCCTAACACCTTTTTTGATGTAGACCCTGTTCTTGCCACAGGAATCAAACAATTTTCTATCAAATATATCATGGTAAGGCCTTTAGTATCTGTCGAGAAAATAGCTGAAGGAAATAGCATAAGCATCGATACGGATCAAGAAGCCGGATTGGAATATTATCCACTTATGGGTATAATATTTGCTCGTGTTACGAAAGTGCGACAGATGGTCTTGGACAATCCTTCTTTAGTTTCTTTCCACGAAACCTTCTTGAATTTTTCTAGAGACTTAATTCAGTGATAGCCTTTTTAAGGCTCGATGGCGAGGGAGAGCTTTTTCCGGGCGAGGTAAGAGACTCCCTGGATGGCAATTGCGCTGAATAGGAAGCCTGCGATAATCGCAGGAAAATCCCATTTGTAAAGACTATTGAAATAAGGCCAGATGGCGGCGGTCAAGCCTCCGACAAGCACTCCGGCAAAAGCGCCATACTTATTGATCGTTTTCTGATAGAGGGAAAGGAGAACCAAGGGACCAAAAGAGGCTCCGAGCCCCGACCAAGAGTAAAGTACGAGCTTATAGATCGTCGAAATTTTGAAAAAGGCGATCGTAAATCCAACCAGAGAAATGAAAACGACGCTGCAGCGGGAGATCCAAAGCATCTCTTTTTCGGTTGCATGTCTCCGAAACAGCCTCTTATAAAAATCTTCAGATAAGTTGGAAGCGATCACTAAAATTTGGGCTGCCATCACATTGGTTGTGGCCGCTAGGATCGCGCAGAGAACCAGTCCGGCGAAGAATGGCGCAAGGGTCTTTTTCACAATGTTGAGAATGAGATGTTCAGGATTGGCCATTCCTTCAGGGAAGAGGAAGACGCCAACTAGTCCGACGAGTGTAGCGGCAGAAAGGGCGATCGCCTGCCAGCTGATCCCTAAATACTTGGCCTTGGCCATATCGGCGACGCGCCGGATTCCCATGAATTTGGTGAGAATATGGGGCTGCCCAAAATAACCGATCCCCCAGCCTACGGCTGTGGCAAAGATATTCCAGAACGTTTTAGCCGTTGTATCAGGCAGTAGCGATGTGGAGAGCTTTTTTGCCGCGACCGCGTCCATGATCGCTCCAAAGCCGCCAAGATGGTATGTGAGATAGAGGGGGATCGCTACAATCACCCCAAGCAGAAAAAATCCTTGGAACAGATCGATCCATGCAACGGTCCGGTACCCTCCCATGAAGACGTAAGTCATCACAATCAAAAGCCCGATCGAGATGCCGATATTGTAATTGAGATTGAAAAGAGACTCGACTAAATTTCCCATCGCGACAATCCCGGAAGAGATGTACATCGTGAAAAAGAAAACGGACATCGCAGCGGAGACAAGACGGAGGCTTCCGCTTGTATCCCCAAATCTTGTTTCGAAATAGGAGCTTAAGGTCAAGCTGCCCAATTGCTCAGTGATCGTCCGGATGCGAGGGGCAATGAACTGCCAGTTCAAAAACATGAAGAAAGTAAGCCCAATGGCTGCCCAAGCGGAGAAGACTCCGGATGTATAAATCAATGCCGGATATGCCAAGAAGAGCCAGCTGCTCATATCGCTTGCATGGGCGGAGAGGGCAGTCAGCCAGAAATTGAGCGAGCGGTTCCCAATGATAAAGTCGGTGTCGGATTTCTGTTTTTTATATGAGAGGAAGGCGATCAGAAGAACGACGGCAAAGTAGCCAAAGAAGGTAGCAAGCTCCAATAGCGTGTTCGATTTTTCCATATTTCTGATTCATAGCACCTTATTCTCAATTACCTCAAGATTTTTCCAGGAGAGTGCCGCTGCAGCGAAGAGTGCAGTAAGCAGTGTAGGTATCGCAGCCGCTTCGATAATCCCTGTATTTTGGAATAGAAAGAGAGCCGCAGCAGGAGCGGGTGCGCCGAGAAGTCGCGATCCGATAGCGCTTCCCAGCGCAATCGTTAGGTAGCGGTGCTGAGGAGGGGCGGTCTCGATCGCCCAAGCGTGGAAAGGGGCGGCGACAGCGACTCCGAAAACGGTCATGGAGAGGCGGATCAATATCGCCGCCCCAAATGTGGCCCCATCTGCAAGACGGAGCAATGTCGCAACGCTTCCGATTGCTAAGAGGATCCCAGCTAGCATCAACTTTTCTTTCCCCACTTTGGCAGCAATCCAGCCAAAACAAGGGAGAAGAAGCAAATCGGCAAATAGGAGAAGTGTATTCATTCCGATCGCCTCTGCTTGCGTGATGGGGCTTACAAGAGGCAAAAAGCCGTTGAAGAAAGTGGTCAGCATGTAGTAATTCGCGTAGGAAAATCCCGATACGGAGGCGATCGTCCCGATCTCCTTTTTATATTTCCAAAGATTCACTTTTGGACTTTCAGAAATCTGATCTTCGATGGTTTGCCTGACCAAAAACCCAGCGATCCCCGTAGTAAAACCAAACCAAAAGAAATATTTCCACGGAATACCAAAGGAGGCGCCAAGAAAAACGGCTCCCGAAGCTGCCAAGATCCCCAAGATCCCTGAAGCGTCATATAAACTGCTCCATACTGTCCGGTTTTTTGTCTCTTCCAAAAGATAGAGGGCCCCTCCTGGGATTTCTCCTGCGGCAAAGAAATTTTGGAGAAGACGGCTCAAGCCCCAAAGAAGTGGAGCGGCTGGCGGGAAAAAGCCCATCATCCCAGTAGTCAGCGCCATCCCGATCAACGTGATCGATAAGGTCTTTTTTCTTCCGATCCGGTCTCCCAGCCAGCCAAAGAGAAGGGCTCCCAGCGGCCGCGATAAGAGGCCGAGGGGCATCAAAGCATAAGTGTAGATCAGCGCTTGCAACGGCTCTGATGTAGGGAAAATCTCAGGGGCCAGAAAAGGGGCGATGAAGCCGAAAAGGGCCTGGTCGTAATGTTCAAGAAAATTGCCGGTAATGGCAGTGAAATAGCGCTTCATACACTCTCCTTCCGCCGGTATGACCCGGATCAAGTTCGGGAGACAGTCTCCCTATAAGGGTATTTTCTCAGCCGCGAAGGCGGCACCCCTGGTGAATGGGATGGAGTATACGCTATTTTTCTCTTAAGGTAAAGCAGCCTTATCGGAGCCGTAGAGTACGCCGGCGCGGGCCAGATTGCTCCGGACGTGGGG
>CAYZHU010000033.1:10761-14030 GCA_964477585.1 uncultured bacterium | reverse complement strand
ATACCAGTGGGTTAAAAGTTTTGCGCAGCCGGGCCATCCCCATCCCTGAAACCATCCATTCAGACCCCAGAAGATCGCGAATGCCCAAAAGATCGAGGACATCCCAAAAAGGATATTAAAAATTCCTGTCAGGATCAAACCGATCGACATAAAGTATCGAGGATTCGATTTATCCCCCAATATGCCACTTAAAAATTTACTTGCGCCATAGCTTAGGCTTAGGATGCTCGCCAATAATCCCAATTCAAATTTTCCGAGCCCCAATTCGCTCTGCATGGCAGGCATGGCGAAAGTAAAGCTCTTCCTAGTGAAATAAAAGAGAGCGTACCCGATGTACATCGCATAAAAGGTACGAAGCCGCCACTAGCGATAATTTTTTTTAACTAGATCCTTGTCTTGGATCTCTTCTACTACTGCTGCCGGCTTAAAAATATCTAATAGGCTCACGCCACTCCTTAAATATGCGCTGGGGAAAAGCGTAAAACGCCTTCCCCTCTTCTGTCAATGTTTTTTGCCTTTCTCGCATCTAAAAGATCTTTATTTTACTATGAAGTCATAGCAAAGGAAGAAAAGTTTATGGGATCTCCTCAAAATCCGATTGGAAATCAGCCAAACGATCCATACGAAAGGTATAGAATCGAGGCAATTGAACACGAGAAACGGATGAAGGAGGAGGGGGAGAAGCAGCTGCCGGTCCTTAAAAAAAATATTGGCATCGTAGCTCAGATTTTAAGCCTCTTCCGTAAAATCATCGAATTTTTTGAGGATAGGATCTCTGCTGCAGAGGAAAAAGAGGCGAGGGAAAATCTCCTCCAGTTCAAAGCGGCATTAGAAATCCTGAAAAGCGAAGATAGAAGCCAGGATCTCCCCTTTTTAAATGCCCTCTCAAAAATCTGGGAAAGGATGCTGGAAGACACCCTCCGCTTTAAAAAAGAGACTTCGACTGCCCGGAAATTCAAGGAGTTCATCAAAAAAATACAATCTTTTCCACAAAACCAAGAGCATAGCTTCGGATACTACCTGACGGAGCAGGCAGGGCAAAAATGGCTCCCATTCCCCTATATGGAAATGATTCTGAAACTTCATGCGCAGCATCAAAAAACGCCGAAAAACAGCACTCTGCATGAATGGTCGGAAGCCCTTCATAAACTCATCGCTTCACTTTCCAATGTAGATTAGATATACTCCTTTTTCATTATGTTAGTGCAGATCCCAAAGGGGACTTTTGATATCCTGCCGTACGGGACGGACGAGGCGTGGCGCCTCTCCGATCTCTGGCAATACGTAGAGGAGATGATCCGTAATATCGCCTCGGAATATGGGTACAGAGAAATTCGAACCCCCATCTACGAGCGAACCGACTTATTCGATCGGGGAGTCGGAGAAACATCCGATATCGTCAGCAAGGAGATGTTCACCTTTGAAGATAAAGGGGGGCGGATGATGAGTCTCCGTCCTGAAGGGACCTCTTCCGTAATGCGGGCTTTCATCGAAAACAATTTGGCCAATATCGGGCCTGTCCATAAATTCTTTTATATCGGCCCCATGTTCCGCTATGAAAGGCCCCAATCGGGCAGATATCGGCAACACCAGCAGTTTGGGGTGGAGGCGATCGGCATTCCTGGTCCTGAACAGGATGCTGAAGTAATCGACATCCTCTGCGAACTTTACAAGCGTCTTGGTTTGAAAAACTTAAAAGTCCGCCTCAATACGGTGGGAGATATCGAATCGAGAGCTCATTTCCGCGATGCCCTTTTAACCTATCTCAAACCCTACTACAATGAGCTATCGAAAGAAAGCCAGGTCCGGTTTGAAAAAAATCCGCTTCGAATCCTAGATTCGAAAGATCCGAAAGACCGGGAGATCCTTCAAGGAGCTCCCTCAATCCTCAACCATTTGACTCCGGATGCCCGGCACCATTTCCAAGAGCTATGCCGCCTTCTCGATCTGATCCAAATCCCCTACACTATCGATGATAAGATCGTCCGAGGGCTCGATTACTACAACAAGACTGTTTTTGAAGTCTTAACCGAAGATCTCGGAGCGCAAAATACAATCGGCGGCGGAGGAAGATTCGACGGGCTGATCTCCACATTTGGAGGTCCCGATTTACCCGCAGTTGGTTTTGCAACAGGGCTGGAACGGATCCTTCAAACGTTAGTCGCCCAAAAACTTTCTTTCCCTAAACGGGGCCGGCCCTTTGTCTACTTTATCCCGCTTGGAGACGAAGCGCGAGAAAAATGCTTCTCTCTCGCCACCCTTTGCCGCCGCGAACAAATCTCTGCCGATATTGAATTAAATGCTAAGAAGATGCAAACGGCTTTTCAAAATGCGGCCCGTTTAGAAGCTTCTTACTGTGCGATCATCGGCACAGAAGAACTCCGTAAAGGCCGGATCCAACTAAAAAATCTTGAAACTCGGCAGCAGCAAGAAGTAGATCTCGATCAAATCCTTATTTTTCTCAAGGAGATATCACATGTTTAAGACCCTTTTCTTTCTCTGTTTTTTTAGCTTCGCCTACTGTGAAGAAGAACCCGATGTAGCCAAAGTTTCTGAAGCGATGGGACATCTGATCGGGAAAAACTTACAAGCGCTTGGACTCCATGTCGACATGAATGCCGTCGTTAAAGGAATGCAAGATGCATCTCAAGGGAAATCCTCTCCTCTTACTGAAGATGAATGCGTCCAGGCAATTGCTTTGCTTCAAGAAGAGTCCATCCATGCTATCTCTGAAAAAAATCTCCAAGAAGCGAAAGTCTTCCTCGAAAAAAATGGGAAAGATTCCGACGTTGTCTCTCTAGAGGACGGGAAACTCCAGTATCGGATTGAAAAGAAAGGGGAAGGGGCCTCTGTCCAATCTTATAATTCCCCCGTTGTGGAATACTCTGCAAGCTACCTAAATGGAACCATTTTTGGATCAAGCGAAGGGAGCGAGCTCCTTTCTCTAGATGAGGCGATCCCTGGATTTACAAAAGGGATTGTCGGAATGCAGGAGGGAGAAGTGAGAAAACTCTACATCCATCCCGATCTCGGATATGGGGGGCAAGGACAACTCAGTCCCAATTCTCTTTTGATCTTCGAGGTGAAGGTAATCAAAGCAGACGCCTCGACGGATGTCACATCGAATTCAGATCAGATCCCGAAGAACCTGGTCGTGGAAGAACCTCGGTGAAAATCGTCCTATTCCAACCGGAAATCCCCCCAAATACTGGCAATATAGCCCGCACTTGTTCCGTCACCGGTTCCGGGTGCAAATGGGTCCCTCCGTT
>CAYZHU010000033.1:0-10751 GCA_964477585.1 uncultured bacterium | reverse complement strand
GTTTAAAATTCGTACATGCTTTAGTGTTTAGCACGAAAGTTCGATGGCTAACACGATCCGGTCTCGATTACTGGGAAGGGGTGGATGTTGAAGAGCTCTATGATTTGAAGACCTATTTAGAACAGACCGCAGATCCCTTTTTCTTCTTTTCCAGCAAATCGGATGTTCTCTATACAGAGGCCCCTTACACTTCCGATTCGCTCCTTATTTTCGGCTCGGAAAGTACTGGGCTGCCTCAATTTTTCTGGGAAACATGGCCTGATCGGTTCTATACAATCCCGATGATTTCCTCTGCCCGATGTCTCAACTTGAGCACCAGTGTAGGGATCGTCCTCTACGAAGCTCTTAGGCATGTTCATTTTGAGGATTTAAAGAAAAGGGAACCCACTAGCGACAAAACAATGCTGATCAAGAGAGAGGTAGCAAGAGGGATATAGATGACCACCCCTCCCTTCTTGATCGTGATATCTCCTGGAAGTTTGCCAAGCCAATTGGAAAGCCACGGCACCTCGTATCCGAAATGGAGTACAAATCCCAGAGAGACAACGAGAACTGCAACTAGCAACAGAAAACGATCCATCATACAGCCGAGAGGACAAAGTCTTTTACAGCTTCGGCATTGCGGAGCCCGATCAGTCGATTGACTTCCTTCCCATTTTTAAACAAAATCATTGTCGGAACAGATGTAATTTGGAAATGAGCTGCCGTTTTCTGTTCGCTATCGATATCGATCTTTGCGACGATCGCTTTTCCTTTTACATCTTTTGCAACTTGTTCTAATACAGGAGCTAACATGCGGCAAGGACCACACCAATTTGCATGGAAATCGACTAAGGTGACCCCTTTTTGGATTTCATTTTCAAAATCGGCATCGGTCAAGTGTTTAATGTGACCTTTTTCAGTCATATTTTCCTCCACTATTTACCTCACAGTCTAAGAGCTTCCTCGAAAAGTCGCAAGCCCAAAAAAATCAGCTTGAAGGAGTGAGAAAGGTCTATTATAATAGATCCGCTTTATGCGGCCATGGCGGAACTGGCAGACGCGCTAGATTCAGGTTCTAGTGGAGGAAACTCCGTGGATGTTCAAATCATCTTGGCCGCAAGGAATTAAAGCCATTATCTTGCCTAGATGGGGGCCCCCGAAAAAGCATCTTTTTTGGGGTATCCTACGTGGATGTTCAAATCATCTTGGCCGCAAGGAACTAAAAAATATTTAAGCTTCCGTCTTCTTCCACGAAAAAAGGATTTAAGGCGGAATGCCTATCGCCCCTTTTTCGAGCCATGTTTTTAGGCCTAGGATGGCTTCTTCCGTCCGGCGAGTGATTTTCTCTTGCGCTTCTTTTTTTTCGAAATGTTCAAACTCTTCCCATTCGAGAGGAGAGCCAAAAACAACAACAATTTTACCAAAAAGTTTTGGAAATTTACGAGTGCGCGGCCACGCTTCAAATGCCCCATGAATATAGGTGGGTATGATGCGGCATTTGGCCTTTTGGACGAGGAAGGCCATCCCCCGCTCGAGAGGCTGCAGCCTCCCATCGAAAGCTCTTTGCCCTTCTGGGAAAATGATTAACTTTCTCCCTTGTTCTAGGAATTGGAGCATGAGCTTGAAGATATGAACATCTGAAGCCCCTTTTTCTATCGGATGGGAATTGAGAGCAGTGATGAGGCGGCCTAAGATGGGAACGCGAAACAAAGAGCCCCGAGCAAGAGTATGCACCTCTTCAGGACAAGAGATGGCAAGAAGGGGAGGATCAAAGAAGGAAACATGGTTAGAAACGATGAGCGCAGCTCCTCGACGGAAATGTTCAAGGCCATAAATTCTTAACCGGAAGCAGAGTTTGAAGTAGCATCGGGTGAAAAAGTGGGCGATCCTGTAGAAGGGTTTCATAGGAGGGAAAGGACTGATCCTAGAGGGTTTTAATTGGACCACTTTTTCAATGACTTGCTCAGCTGTTAAATAGGAGGTGTCGATTAATTTTGCATCTGGCGCCTGCCGTAAAGGGGAAATCTCCCGTTCCGTATCATTTTTATCTCTCTGCTCAATTTCATGGAGAATTTGATTGACGCTCAATGTTTCCGCAAGATCGGGAAATTTGGCTAAGAGCTCTTTATAGCGCCTATCAGCCCTCACTTTCGGTTTTGCAGTAAGAAAAATCTTCAAATCGGCATCTGGGAACACAACAGTCCCCATATCGCGTCCTTCGAAGACAGCATCTGTTTTGTATCCGAATTTTCGTTGGATTTTCACCAACGTTTTCCTCACTTCTGGGTAGACGGCGATTTGAGAGGAAAGAGAAGAAATTCGTTGAGACCGAATCTCTTTTGTAACCTCTTTGTCGCCGACGAAGTAATGCCTCTCGCCTTGTTCATCTGTTTCAATCCTAAATTGAAAATCTGGGAGGATTTCAGCCACTTTCTTCGGATCTGAAGGGTCGATTCCCTCTTCAAGGATTTTCCAGGCTACAGAGCGATACATCGCACCCGTATCGAAAAAGGTGTACCCGAGCTTTTTGGCAACGCCTTTTGCAACTGTCGATTTTCCTGTGCCCGATGGGCCGTCTATCGTTATAATCATATTTTTATGTGATAGAGATAGAAATATAAAATGGGCGCATTGAATAGAAGCGAATCGATCGAATCAAGAACGCCGCCAAGGCCTGGAAGGGCGTTGCTATCCTTCTTATTGGCGTCTCGCTTCAAGAGCGATTCAGATAAATCTCCAAACTGTCCAATGGATCCAAGGACTAATCCTAAAAAGAACCATTCTCCGGTTTTTAGGTGAAAACTCAAAGTTCCTTTGCTTCCAAGATAAAAGAGAAAACTTGCAAGGATGGCGCATCCAAGGCCAAAAATAGCCCCTTCCACCGTCTTTGCAGGACTAATCGTCGGAGCAAGTTTCCTTTTTCCCCAAAGCGATCCGGCAAAATAGGCTCCCACATCTGTGATTTTAGTTACGACCAGAAGGTAGGTGACCCACCAACGCCCATCCTGTCCAAAATAGTAGAGAATCCCAAGGATCATTCCCATTGGAACAGCGATATACAGGAGTCCAAAAGAAGAAACGGCTAAATCTACTACCGCCCCATCTTTTTCTTTAAAATGGAGGGCAAAAAGGATCAAAAAGCCTACGAAAAAAATAAAAAGAGGGAGGCTTTGAAACATAGAATATTGAGCTGCAAGGAAAAAAGAAACCACTTCTACTACCGTGACAGCGACGAGAGCGGGAAAAATCATTCTCCCCCCTTTCGCTTTGGCAAACTGCTCATATTCCCAAATAGCAATCGCTGTGAGTCCAGCAATTAGACAAACAACAACGTATTTAAACCAAACATTGAATGAAAAAACAAGAAGAGCGATGACAATTGCAATAGAAAAAAGGGAAACCACAATCCGGCGGTTTAAATCTTTCATATTCCTCCTCCTATTCTCCTCTGACGCCCTTTGTAAGCGAGAACAGCTTCATACAGATGACGCGGGGAAAAATCGGGCCATAACACGTCGGTAATATAAATCTCAGCATAAGAAATTTGCCAAAGAAGAAAATTGCTGACTCGGAGCTCTCCGCTAGTCCGGATCAAAAGATCGGGATCCCCCCAACGATTTGTATCGAGATACTTACTGATCAATTCTTCGGTAATTTCTTCTGGTCTTCTTTGATCTTGGATGATTTTCATCACAACTCTTCGGAGTTCATCCCTTCCGCCATAATTCATAGCAAGAACGAGATTGATCCGGTCGCATTTTTCAGTCGCATTTTTCGTTCCGTAGAAAGCGGTTCGGACTCTTTCTGGAAGGCGGCTCAAATCGCCAATTGAATCGAGGCGGATCCCCTCTCTGATCATCAACTCTTTTTTCCTTACCAAATAGAGTTCGAAAATATTCATTACCCCTTCGATCTCGCGCTCTGAACGTATCCAATTTTCAGTAGAAAATGAATAGACCGTCAACGTCTTGATCCCCAATTCAGCCGCAGCCCGGACAATATCCGTAACAGCTTCGGCTCCTTCCCAATGTCCCATTAATGGAGGAAGCCCCTGCTGTTTAGACCAGCGCCGGTTTCCATCCATGATGATCGCGACATGTTTAGGGATCTTTTGAGGATCGAGAAGAGAGATTTCCTCAGAGGAGAAGAAATTTTTAGAATCGGGCAACTCGATCGCAATATCAGAATGAGCAGTCATAGTTTCATCACTCATTAAAAAATCTATCCAGCCAAATCGTTTTTTCCCTTTCCGGTCCGACCGATATCATAGAAATAGGAGCCTCGCATAATTCTTCAATACGCCTCAAGTAAGCCTTTGCATTGGAAGGAAGATCGTCATAAACCTCCACATCTCGGGTCGATTTTTTCCATCCCGGGTGTGTCTCATAGATGGGAATCGCACGACTCAATTCCTCCGCTGTAGCAGGAAATGTATGACAATGTTTATATCCCGTGCAAATTTTAATTTCATCGAGATCGTCTAAAATGTCCAGCTTCATCAATGCTAAGGAATCAGCTCCATTTAAACAAATTGTATGCTTGAGGAGAAAGGCGTCTAACCAGCCCATCCTCCGTTTCCTCCCAGTCGTCGTCCCCACTTCTCTAGAAGCGGAATGGTCGGGAAACCGGCTGAGCTCGTTTTCAGAAAACTCTGTAGGCATAGGTCCTTTCCCAACTCTTGTAGAATAGGCTTTTACGACCCCTATCGCATGATCTATCTGAGAAGGCCCAATCCCCAATCCAGAGCAAATCCCCCCTGAAAGAGTGCAAGAGGAGGTGACGAAGGGATATGTCCCGAAGGTGATGTCGAGCATCGCCCCTTGCGCTCCTTCAAAGAGGATCCTTTCCCCATTTTTAGAAGCTTTAAAAAGGAGTTCTTCAACGGGAGCTATAAAAGGAGAAAGTTTTTCAGAAAATCGCAGGTATTCATCAAAAATAGCTTGAAAATCCAAGTTCTGGCCTAATTCCCGGCTTTTCTGCTTGATTGCGATTTCTAATTTGGCCCGAAAATTCTCTGGCGAAAGGAGATCGGCTAACCGAATCCCGCATCTATTTACTTTATCTACATAACAAGGACCGATCCCTCTACCCGTAGTTCCAATCGACCCGCCTCCCCTCTCTTTTTCTAAGAGCTGGTCCAACATTCGGTGAAAGGGAAAAATTATGTGTACATAAGGCGAAATGAAAAGGCGCCGCTCAAAATGGATCTGGTTTGTTTTGAGAGACTCCAACTCAGCCAAAAGAGAAGCAGGATCGAGGACAGTCCCTCCTCCAATATAGCACTTCGTGTGGGGAAACAAGATTCCTGAAGGGATCAAATGGAACCGGTATTCGCGCCCCTCTGCCACAATCGTATGTCCCGCGTTATTTCCACCTTGGGCGCGGGCAATATGCTGAGCCTTTTCCGAAAGAAGGTCAATGACTTTTCCCTTTCCTTCATCCCCCCACTGCATTCCGATCACAGCGACGGCTTCTCTTCTCTTCATTTCTTCAAAAATCCATTTGATTGGATCAATCATATCTGATTAGGGGAAATCGCAGGAACAAATTTTTAAACCAAATCGATTCTAAATTTTTTTAATGATATCTTCTCTGGACAAGATCGTCCGGTTTAGATATTCTTTTGCGGTTTAGAGAAGAAGGTCCATGATGGAAAAACAGAGAAAATGGCAACTCTTATTGATACTCGCGGTCATCGCATTAACCGTTTATAACATTCTACCCACTCTCTTTTATTACTGCAGTCCTCTAAAGAATCCGATCGAAGCCTCTCGGGGTTATGAAATCGCTGAGAAAATCGAGCATAGGGTCAATGCCCTTGAAGAAGATTCTCTTGATTGGCTTTCCTCTTTTTGCAATCTGCTCGTTGTAAAACCTTCTTCCATTTCAATCGACTCCCAAAATCCGCAGCTGGTTGCAATCCACTTCGCTAAAACCGAAGAGGCGGCCCGTTTTCGCAAACATCTCCCGCGAGCTGGGTCATTAATCCCATTTGTCCCTGCGCAATTGGCCTTAGCCCCTCAAGAAGAAAATGGGAAGATCGTCTATGTCCAACGGAGAATTCCGATCCATTTCGAATCAAAATTGTTCACGTTTGCCCCAAAGAAAGAAAAAGATGGGACCATCTCTTCCTCTTATCGGGACGTCATCCTCGACCGAGCTGCGCAGATCGCCTATTGCTTAAGCGGACCAACAGAGCCTGCTTTGGCTCTCTCCTCTTTGGAACAAAACTCCCATTTAAGGCGAAATTACATCGAATATCTCGCATCTCAAATCTCTAATTTCGGTGAACTTTATTCTAAAAATGAAACTGTCGGATCCCGACTGGCCGCCTCCTTTACTCAAGGAGAATTTAAAAACCGTTCCAAATTGGTCCAGGATTTAATTGGGGCTTTCGATACCCAAAGGGACGAAATCAAGCAATTTAAAGTCTCCCTCCAAGAAGCTGAGAAAAAAGCGAAAGAATCTGGCTCATACCTCACTGAAGAGCAGCAGGAACAAATCCGTCTTATAGAGAGAAAAGAGACCGAATTGACCCGTGCCGAAAAGATCTTGAAAAAACATCAAACTCTCTTTGCTTCAGGAGAAGATTCTTGGGACCTGTCGCAAATTCAAGTAGCCCTTAAGCATAACACTAACTCTCTGATCCTCGGAAAGAAAAACCCTCTATTTTCTGAAATCGCAATTGATTGGGAAAAAGAGAGAATCCACCTCAAGCTTCATCCTGACGTTGCCAAAAATCAGGATGCTTTCGAGCAGCTCTTAATCAATGAAGCAGCCAAAATTTCCCGGATGACCAATGAAACTGTCATACCTGGAGAAAATGAGTACACGATCGCTCTGCATAAACTACCCGAAGTCAATGGACTTCTCGTATTGAAACTCGATGAAATCGGACAGACCCAAGCAAAGCAGATCGCTACGATTTTAAAGACTAATTGGCGGCCGCAGCATCCTGACCTACAGAATCTTCCGATTGTCGATTGGGCGGCTTACCAAGCTTTGCCTGCTGTCGATCAAGCTTTAGCCCTCATTCTGCATGATCCTACCTCGACTGGCATAACCGGGCTCCGAAAAAATTCTTTGTACGTGATCGCCAAAGGGATCGATCGGATCCTAACAAATACAGAAAAATTCCCCGACTCAGAGCAGTCCCGTCTATTTACAGAAGATTTCCGAATTCTCGGGGAAATTCTGAGACAGAATGGATTCATGGGCTACCGCGGGTCTTCCTTCCCAACCGGTGGAAGGTTTGATAACGACTTCCTATTTGAAAGAAGCGATTTTTATCGTCCAGTTATATCCGCCACTCGAGAAGATTTCAATGTCCATGGAACGCAAAAATATGCCTTTTTGGAACTCTCTGATGTAGAACAAAGGCTCGTCGCAACCAATCGGATTGAAACGTTGATTCATGAAGATCTTCTGAAATGGAATGATGAATATAATTCGGCTCAGATCAACCTCAATCCAGCTCTTCGCTACGATGTTCCAAAACCAAAAAAGAGCCTGTTTTGGAGCAATATCGGCCTATCGCTACGGAAATTATTCCGGGGCGACGAGAGGAAAATCATCCGTTGGGGTCTCGATCTATCTGGTGGGAAAACTGTCCAGATCGAACTTAGAGATGCAAATAATACTCCTGTAAAAGACGAAGCTGATCTCAAGCAAGGGATCAACGAACTTTATAACCGCGTCAATAAAATGGGCGTGTCGGAAGTTTCGATCCGTCAGGTCGGGAATCAGATCGTCCTCGATTTTCCAGGATCTCAATCTCTTTCGGCCTCTGAATTGATCAAAGCCTCATCGATGTATTTCAACATCATCAATGAAAAATTTTCAACTAGCAGCCCCACTCTTTCTGAAAACGTCAACCGATTCTTACAAGAAGTGTGGAATGAAGCGGTCGTCACCAATCAAAAAGATGCGCAAAGCATCAATCGGATTGCTTGGAAACACCTGTACGGCGAAGAAAACGAAACCGACGCTCCTCAACCTCGGAGCGACGCGGCGAAAACCCTTTTGGAAAATGGATTCAAACTCCAATCACCTTTCGATCCTTCCATGAGCAATACGGTAAATGACACCGTTTCCAAAATCGCAGTCTTCCGGGGATCCGACTATACCGATTGGTATGGGCAAAGCCACCCTCTTCTTTTTGTTTTCCGCAATTATGTTCTAGAAGGTTCCCAATTGGAGAATGTCCGTTCCAATTACGACCCATCGAAAGGAAACTATCTGAGTTTTGAAGTAAAAGGATCCTCTTTCAACCGAGAAGGGCAAAGAGTGAACCCACGAAATGATCTCAATGCGTGGACTTCCCAATTCTCCAAAGAAAAAGTGTTGGGAACATCCAATGAGCTCTATTCACAAGGCCGCGGATGGCGGATGGCGGTCATATTAAATGATACAGTCATTAGCGCTCCAACGCTTGATTCTCCCCTTCGAGATAGCGCGATGATCAGCGGCAACTTTTCCCAAAGGGAAGTGAACCAGCTCGTCGCTGACTTAAAAGCCGGCTCGCTTACATTCACTCCCCATATTTTATCAGAGAAAAATGTAAGTCCTGAATTGGGGCAAAGCGACAGGATCCAAGGGATTACTGCCACTGTGATCGCCTTAATTCTCGTCGTAGCTGCGATGGTCCTCTATTACCGGTTTGCCGGCCTAGTCGCATCTGTAGCCGTCCTCTTCAATTTATTGATCACCTGGGCCACGCTCCAAAACTTGGGAGCCACACTATCTCTTGCCGGTCTGGCTGGAGTGATCCTGAATATCGGGATGGCAGTTGACGCAAACGTCTTGGTCTTTGAGAGGATCAAAGAAGAATTTGCTGCATCGGGGAAAATTGCCTCTGCGATTGCAACCGGTTATAAAAAAGCCTATAGCGCGATCATCGACTCAAATGTAACGACAATCATCGCAGCCCTCATCCTCTTGAACTTCGATGCAGGTCCCATCAAGGCATTTGCGATCACATTGATCATCGGGATTGTCTCATCGATGTTCACAGCACTCTTTATGACCCGTTTTTACTTTGATGGCTGGATCCAAAATCCAAAGAATAAAGAGCTAAAAATGGCCAACTGGATCCATGCAACAAAAATCAATTTCTTGAAGAAAGCAAAATCGGCCTTTGGGATTGCGATCGCAATCATCATCGGCGGATGTTATCTCGTCTATGCAGAGCGCTCCACGATCTTTGGAATGGACTTTACTGGGGGATTCTCTCTCAATCTCGAATTGAATGGGGCCAATAAAAGCTACATCGACCCTGTCCAAGAAGCCTTTATCAAGAATGGGGCGAGCGCAAGAGATTTCCAAATTCGGGAATTGAATCCATCTAGCCATCTCCGCATCCTATTCGGCACAAGTATGCAGCAGCCAGGAAAACCTTTTGCTGACATGCCAATCGAGATAGATGGGAAAAATCCAAGAATCGAATGGGTGGTCCAATCGCTTCAAAACAGCGGCCTGACACTCACCTCTAAATCGCTTTCCCAATTGGAATCGAATTGGACCGCTATGAGCGGTCAAATGTCCGATAGCATGAGAAATAACGCGATCATAGGGCTTTTGATTTCATTTGTCTGCATCTTCATCTACATCACCTTCCGTTTCGAGTACAAATTTGCTGCAGCTGCGATCATTTGCCTACTCCATGACGTGTTGATCACACTGGGATTAATGGGGCTTCTCCATGCAATTGGAGTGCCCGTCCAGATTGACCTCAATACTGTGGCTGCCCTAATGACCATTATCGGCTATTCGCTCAATGATACGATCATCATTTTCGATCGGATCCGCGAAGAGATGCGCTACACCCAGAATCGACCGCTTCCAGAAGTTGTCAATACAGCATTGAATGCAACTTTGAGCAGAACGACAATCACATCGGGTACTACGCTGTTGGTATTGATTGCGCTAGTCGCTTTAGGTGGATCCTCTATCTTTAGTTTTGCCCTTGTCATGACGATCGGCGTATTTTTTGGGACACTCTCATCTTGGTTTATCGCATCGCCGCTCATGCTCTTTTTCCATGGCAGAGAAGAAGCAAAAGAGAGGGGCCTTGTAAGACAAGGTTAATCGTGTTTAAAAATCTGGAGGATCGATAGACTCCAAAAAAAAGAATTTGAGATAGATAAAGAACATGTCTTCGCTCACGCACAAATCGATTGAGCCGCTTTGGGTCTATCCCGAGAAAAACCCTATTCTTTTCCAATCGATCATTTCAGAATTCAACATCCACCCTGTCATCGCCCAAATCTTGATCTCGCGGGGATTTAAATCGCTCGAGGAGATCCATGAATTTCTCTATGCAAAGCTCCCCAATCTTTACGATCCTGACCTCTTCCCCGATATGGATACGGCAGTGGAGAGGATCGCTAAAGCTATCAAATCACAAGAGGCGGTCCTCATTTATGGAGACAACGACGTCGATGGGATGACCGCCGCAGCTCTTCTCACCGATTTTCTTCGCTCAGTCGGAGCAAAAGTATTTTTCGATATTCCCAATCGCGCCCATCTGAAAAAAAGCCTCATCGGCAACGCGCTGGCCGTCGCACTCAAACATAAATGCACCCTTCTCATCACAGTCGATTGCGGCATCACTGCAGCCAAAGAGATCCAGGAAGTCGTGCAGCATGGGATCGATGTTATCGTCACCGACCACCATGAGCCCACCTCAAAAATCCCCCATTGCATCGCCACCCTCAATCCAAAATTGATCAACAGCACCTACCCCAACCGCGAACTCACGGGCGTTGGAG
>CAYZHU010000032.1:0-14295 GCA_964477585.1 uncultured bacterium | reverse complement strand
TAGAGATTCTCCTCGCCCAGAAAATCGCGCGCGTGCAAGTAGGTATAGATATCGGCTTTCCGGAAGCGGTAGATCGATTGCTTTGGATCTCCGACGAGATAGAATGCTTTCAGATGGGAAAAGAGGTTGCGGAAGATCTCCCATTGCGCCTTATCGGTATCTTGGAACTCATCGATGATCGCAGCCAGATATTTTTGCTGGACTCGTTTGGCAAATCTCTCCAGCTGGATCGCCTCTCTCATCCGATCTAAAATCGCATCGGGATCAAGCTCTTCTTCCTCAGCCTCGATTTTTTCTCCGATTGGACCCCAGGCCGATTCCAACACTCCAATCCATTTTTTTTGAATGAAGGGAGAAAGTTTCAATCTCGCCCAATCGAAAAACCCTGGATAATGAAGAGGTCCTGGATCTTTGGCATTCACTTTCCGATTCTGAGGATTGAGAAAATCGAATATCGTCCCCTTTTCCCGAATTAGCTTTCTGAGACTTTCAACCGACCCTTTTGCCAAAGCAGCCGCTTGTCCTTTTAAGTCCCCTTTTCCAACTCTGTAATTCTTCTCTAATCTCTGAAAGTCTTCTAAAAGCTTATTCTCTTCGATAGGCTCTCCTGGCCATCCATTCCAAGCCGTCTCAAATTCCTCGGCAAGTTGGGAAAAAGTTTTCTCCCCGTTTCCTTTTTCTTTCTTGAGAAGACGACCTTCGAGTTTTTCCAAGGAATTGTATTTTTGGAGGATAGTTGCGCATTGCTCTGGGCAGAGGAGATCTTCATTCAGTCCCACATGCAAAAAGTCATAAAGTCCTTTTTTCAATTTTTCTGCATTCTGGTTTCGATCTGGATCGGGGATCGAAAATCCCATCTTTGCCTCAAAGGCAAATTCTTGGAGCATCCGGTAGCAAAATCCATGAATGGTAAAAATTTGAGCCCGATCAAAAGAGGAGAGGGCATCAGATAGGACTTGAATCGCTTCTTTCGAACCAAAAAATGGGACTAAGTAGGGCCAGCTCTTCGGATCTTCCCTCTTCAAATAATCGATCGCTTTTTCCAGATTGGAGCGGATCCGGCTTTTCAATTCCCGAGTAGCAGCGCGGGTAAATGTAACGACGAGGATCTGCTCTGCCTCCATTTCGTGTAAGATGAGGCGTACAAAAATGTGTTCGATGGAAAACGTTTTTCCCGTCCCTGCAGAAGCCTCAATCAAGTGGGGGCCTAAAAGTGGGCAATCGAGAGCGAGACAATCAAACTTCCGCACAGAATTCCCCCTTTTTGGACCGGGTTGGAAACGCTTCGATCAAGGTTGAGAATGTTCCTCTTAACATCGGAGCCCACTGTTCAAAGAGAACTTCTGGAGATGGAATTTGGGCGCGGGCAAGGACCCAATTTACGATCGGGTCCTCCGAGGAAAGGTCTATCTCCAAATTCTCCACTCCTTTTCGCAAAAAGGGGTCGGCCCAAGAAGAGATCAAGGGGGAAGAGATGGTTTGACAACGGAAATAGTATTCGATAAACGACTTGAGCGCCTCTTCAAGGCGGTTGAGCAGTTTGATCTTTCCCTCTTTGACCAAAAGAACCTGCGGGGTGTTGAGAATGATCCCTGTCACCAGGATCTCGGGCCAATCCCTAAGAAGATCTCCAATTTTCCCCCCGCCGGTATGGAGAAACCCAAGGCTTGTTGCATTCCGGATCTCTCCCACGATCCGCACTTTCAATTTATCCCAAGTTACTACCATCTCTTTCAAAGGGAGAGAAAAGGGACCTTCGGCTCCCCAATTTTTCAGCTCCCCTTCCCATTCTTTCGCCGTCTCATCGATTTCCATTTCAAGCGCTTTGCCGATCAGTCCGTAGGGCAATTCTCCTTTCGCATCCTCTCGATGTTCCAAGATCGCTCGCAAACAGCGAGACTTTTGCGACGAGAACGAATCTTCCCACTCTTCTTTTAAATAGACCCCCTCGATCTTTTGCAGATAAAATTTCCAGGGGTTTTTGGCAAAACTGGAAAGATCTGAAATGGAGAGGGTGATTTCTCCTTCAGGTAGTTGGAGAGGGGGAAGGCAGGTCCAATCGGGCCAAAAAGAAAGGGTCCTTTTGGGAAAAAGGAAGCTTTGGATCTCGGAAAAGGCAGGGGCCGTTTCGGTTATATTCCCATCGATATAGCTCATCAGCTCTTGTACGAGAATGGAAGGACCTACAGGTTTTCCTTCATCAGAAGATAGGTGGCCATAACTGATCCGGAGAAAATCGGTTGCTGAAAAAAGGGTTTGGAGAAATAGATAACGATCCCTATCGGAAGGTTCTATCACTGGGATTTTTTCTTGTACGAGAAGATTAAGAGAGGAGGCTTTGCGAGGTTCAGGGAAACTCTCTTCGTCCATGCCAAGAAGAAATAACGCTTTAGAAGGAAGGGCTGCTCCATCACTTAGGGAAGAGATCCTCACTGCATGGAGATGGGATCCATGGATATTGCCAGAGGTAGGTCGGTCGAGGAACCTTTCGATCGGAGCAAAAGGAAATCGTTTTTCTCCAATCCGCCCTCCTGCTTGCCTTAAGGCTTGAATTAGGTGCTGAAAGGAGGAGTAGGCTGCTGAATCGGCCTCATCTTCCAGATCGTAGGAGAGGTATTTCTCAGCTAACGCTTCCAGCCGATCTGCCCAAACAGAAAGAGACGATTCGCTATGAAATGGAGCTAGATCCTCTTTCAAAGATTGGAATAGAGCTAGAAATTTTTCAAAAGAATCTGGATCGATTCCCTTGGGACGAAGATAGACCAATCTTTCCAAAAGCTGCTCAAGGCCATGCTCCCACGATCCTGTTTGTAGATCGTTTGGAAGATTGGGAATAATATCTTTGAGCCGCTCTTTTCGGTGATTTTGATCCAATCCCCACTCTACACCGACCTCGCGGATCCAATCCTCGATTTGCTCGAGTTCCGATTCATCCAAATTTTGTTTTCGTGAAAAAGAGAGGGTCTCAAAGAGAGAAAGAAGGGCATCCGACTCCCATCTTCCCAAGTTGAGAAGCCTGGATAACCCTTGAAAAAAAGAGCTTTGTCTTCTCACATCGTGGCCCAAAATTCGGTAAGGAACTTCTCTTTCCTTCTCATTAAAAACAAATTCGATCAGAGGGATATATATTTCCAGATTGGGGATCAAAATGGAGATCTCATGAAAAGAAATCCCTTCACAAGAAGCGAGTTTCAAGATTTCATCGCGGATCACTTCCACTTCCCGAAGCTTCGAAGAGCCTGTCAATATCACTTTTAGAGAAGAGTCCTGCATAGCTTTCAGCTTTTCTTCCACTTCAAACTGGAGAAGAGATCTCTGCACTCTTTTTAAAAGGGATGCGCCGTCAACAGGAAAATAGGCTTCCTTAGATTGGAATGGGAATGGATCGAGATTTTTCAAGTTTTCCCTTCCCATTTTCCCCCAATTGGCTAGAGGAGAGGGGACTTCTTGAAGGTAGCTATCGAGTTCAGGCCGGATCTTCTTAGAGGCTTTCTTGACCAGTTTTTTTCTCTCTCGATCGGTTTGCAAATCCTCCCAGTATTCTTGACAGGGAGAAAAAAGATAAAGAGAGAGAGGCGCAAACCGGAAGAGGTATTCCCAATAAGCTTGAGGTAGAAAATCGATGGCAAAACAATGGATCGGCTCTTCATAAAAAGAAGTTGCAGTCGGGAGAATTTGAATCGGCAATTTCCATGAACCTTCGATAAAAAGGGAATGGAGGATACCCATTTGCCAATCGGAAGTTTTAGATGTAAATAGCTTCTCGCCGAATATCCCATATCGGAAGAAAAGGGAAGAGAGATGGTCCGAAAGGGCAAGAATTCTCTTTTTTTTCCCATCTAAATAGGCCAAAAGATCTGGGTCTTGATTTTGACAAAGGGCGTCGTACAGCAGCAGAGACATTTCTAGTGAATTGGGAATCTCTGCAGATTGGAGAAGAAATAAAATCCCTTCTTCTATGGGAAATATTTTCAGTCCCATTGCGATCCCTTTTTTTCTTGCGATCGTTGACAGAAGCCATTGTTTGTAAGATTCATTGGGCACTAAAACAATCCGGTTTCCAAATGGAGCTACCTGTTCTTGCGAAATTTGATCGAGAAAACAATCGACTAATGAGTCGAGGCTCTGGCTTAAAAAAATATTTGGGATCAGTTTTTTCATTGGAACCCAGTATGTCAAACTCCCTTATCTCCTGGCAATTTTGTTTTTTTCCTATTGCAAACAGCTCTTCGAAGCAGATAACCTAGTAAAGGTAAAAGATTCTTAAAATCATAAGGATCCATGCGTTGGCTGCTCAGGACTGATTTGCGCTCATTTTATCTTCTGAACGCAACCCAATTTCTCGGGGCGTTGAATGACAATATATTCAAACTCCTGGTCGTTTATCTCCTGATAGACGTCAAAGGCCCCTCCTATGCCAATACCGTTCTCTCTGTTGCAGGAGCTATTTTCGTTATTCCATTTTTGCTCTTCTCTTCTGGAGCAGGAGTTCTTGCCGACCGGATCAGCAAACGAACGATCATCGTTTATACAAAGGTCCTAGAGCTTATCATCATGCTTTTCGGCCTCTTATCGGTTATTTATATTTGGGAAATCGGCGCCTAT
The DNA here is from genome assembly GCA_964477585.1 of uncultured bacterium. Lineage (GTDB taxonomy): Bacteria > Chlamydiota > Chlamydiia > Chlamydiales > SM23-39 > CAYZHU01. The sequence continues at coordinate 9,690 of CAYZHU010000032.1, read as the reverse complement.
ACAGCTCTCTTTTTTATGGCGACGCAGAGTGCACTTTTCGGCCCTTCCAAATATGGGATAATCCCGGAACTTGTCGAATCGAAAATGGTCTCGAAAGCCAATGGTTCTATGACCTCCTTTACCTATTTGGCGATCATATTAGGGACCTTTTTAGCCTCTTTCATCACCGATATAACCGATAGAAATTTTGTGATTGTAGCATCGTTCTGCGTACTTATCGCCATCGTAGGACTTATCACGAGCTTAGGCATCGGTCGGACAGCGCCCCAGAATTCGCCAAAGAAAATCAACCCGTTTTTCCTCTACGAAATCTACCAAACGCTCAAATTCGGATGGAAAATCCCCCATCTACTTCCCGCAATCTACGGCTCTTCCTTCTTCCTCTTCATAGGGGCTTTTACACAGCTGAACATCATTCCCTTTGCCATGCAATCATTGGGTTTGACCGAGGTAGGAGGAGGCTATCTTTTCCTTTCTACTGCAGTAGGGATTGCGATTGGAGCCATTTTAGCCGGACAGCTTTCTAAAGACCGGGTCGAACCAGGGATTTCTTGCATAGCGGGATTTTTCATTGCCTTTTTCTTTTTCCTACTCTATTTCTTTGCCTCTTCCCTTAGCATGACGATCGCTTCACTTACCTTATTAGGAGTTTTTGGAGGAGGGTATTTGATTCCTTTCGACTCCTATTTACAAGTGAATAGCCCTGATGAGAAAAGGGGGCAGATCATAGCGACCGCGAACTTCTTTAGTTTCATCGGAGTTTTGATGGCGGCTCTCTGCCTCTATCTATTTAGTGAAGAATTTGGCTTTTCAGCTCAGAGTGGATTTGCGCTGATGGGAGCTTTAACCCTTCTTTCCACTATCATGATTACTGGGAGACTCTCAGCCCTCTTTTTGCCCTTTTTTGTCCAAAAAATCCTCAAGCGATTTAGAAAACTGAAGCTCGATTCTCCTGTTCCTAACCATACGACAGTGATCATTTTACAAAGTAACTCTTGGTGGGACGCCCTTCTCTTATTTTCCTGCATCCATAAATTAAAAATTTTGATCCCTGACCCTTATTTTCGCCATTTCCCTTGGTTCAATGGATTTTGGGCATCAATTCGGATCGTCCCTCCAGTACCAGATCATCAAGCTACTTTAGAGATGCTCTTGGGACAAGCCAAAAGGCTGCAGGATCAAAATTGCACTCCCTGTCTATTTTTCCATCAGAGAGAAGATAGCGGAGATGTCATCAAAGCTTATCGAAAGGTCTTTGGCCGTCTCCAATACGAGCTCGTATTTGCCAACGGCGTCAAAGAACGGATTCCGAAGAAATTCCTTTTCTTCCGGTATTATCAGAAACAGATTTCGATGAAATTTACAAAAGACGATCACGAATTGTAATCGTCTTCGCGTACGGCAAACTTAGAATGCGTAGATGAATTCCATCTCGTATTGTTTATAGCGGTGGCTTCCGCCAATTTTCTTGGCTAGCGTTGTGGAATATCGGAATGTTTGCTGGATCACGAGGTTATTGGTCAGAGCATAGAGGCCCTCGAGTTCAAAACCCTTGTAGTTGCAATTTCCGACTGCTGTCTGCCGAGTTGTAGGGCCGCCGCTGCCATTGATATTGTTGGTGTACAATCCAACTTTGGCTGTATTTCCACGTCCGAGACCCAAAACATCATAGTCCGGAACTGTTTGCGCTTGAACCCATTGATAGTTGGCATCGAATGCCCAATCGCCCGCCTTTTTCGCAACGCCGATCGTTACACCAACATACCAACCCCAATTTTGCTTGTCTCCGCCCGTCTGTTCGACACCGTGAGCCAAGTGGTTTGTGAGACCAGCTCCATAGATTTTTAAGAGCTTCTTCCCTAACCATTCAGGATACGCTTGGTAGTAGACAATAAGCTGAGATACCAAAAACTTAAAGCGGAGTTGAGATAACGCAGCCTCGCTAGCTGTTTGCCCAGGGGCATTTTCCCCTCCAGGTCGAAACCAATCGATGAGAGAATATTTCATATTCAATCCCATATTGGCGATGCGCAAAGCCCCCATTTCTCCTACTAAACCATAACTATTGGTAACATCGTTGATTAGGTAAGCGCCCGTGTTGAAGTAGTAATCGCCCAGGTTTTCAAAAGCTTTATTGAACCTGAGAAGAATGCCATCAAAAAGAGCCGAAAATTCAACTTTTGATTCAAATACGTTAAAGAGGAATCGGCGCCCGATCTCCGCATCGACCGTAAAGGTATCTCCAGAAATAATTCGCCCTCCCAAATAGGCCTTTTCCAGTTTAATGTGATCCATCGTTCCGCTTCGCTGCCCCATGTCGTTATCATATTCCAATTTGATGGCAGCCCAAGTCCTATCAGTTCTATAATCGATCAATAGGTTCACTTCTACGTCCCATGCGTAGACAGGCTTATCGCTGTTGATGCCTAAATCTGGGTTTTCTCTTTGCTGAATTCCCTGAAGAACTTCGTTGATGGCTTGAAATTCGGTCCTCACTTCACCGCTAATGGAGAGATCCCCCCCAATTTCCTTCACAGAGACAAGCCGTTTATCTCGGAGCCATCTTCGAAGAGCATCCATGTCCTTACTTTCAGTATCGCTTTTTTCATCGAATTGGACATCCGCGCTCTGTGCGACAGAGCCTGAAGAGACCGCAGGAGTTGTTTGTTGTGCAAAAAGTGAAAGAAGTGGAGCTGATAAGAGCCAGCAAACGCGTTTCAACATTTAGTGCCTATAATTAAAGATTCTTAAAATGAAACCAGTAATTATAGATCAGCCACAAATATATGTGAAGTCAAAATCTGATTTGTCCTGACAATGCTATCCCTTGTTCAAACCAACTCCTCCATTCTACATTGAAGGAAAAACGTGATCCATTAGTCATGGTACAGCCAATGATCGGCCCTGATTGAAAGGTCTCTTTCAATCTCATCGATTCCCCAATTTCAAAGCGGGTTTGGTTGAAATTCCAGGCTCCGTAGGGAGCAAAGAGGCCGATTTTCTGCGTAACGCCTACTCCTCCTTGCCAATAACGGATATCCCAATCCGCTCTACTGGAATCGAGTGAAGGGCCTCGCCCATCCCATCCTCCGCCCTGCAAGTCGACAGCGATCGATGTATCGAAGATTTCCAAAACAATGCATTTGAAAGCCCCTTCCCAGAGAATTCCATATCCCGATTTCCCATGAAATTGGCGGCTTTGATAGCGAAACTGTCCTGAACCTAGATCCACTTCAAGGTTCACCCGTTCCCGAATGCACCAAATGAGGTTTACAGTCTCTTCATTTCCTCTCAACTCCCCGGGATTCATTTTTTTTTGAAAGAGGAAATCCTGGGTATATCCAACCTGAAAATTCGACCAGAATGTATCGGGGATTATAAACCCCTCTTCCAAAAGAGAGGGAGCTGAAGGATTCCCAATTGGGGCTCCAAAGAGGGAAAGGGAAAAAAAGATTAAAATCTTACATCGCCAGATATGGTAACCGCCTCTTCATCTATCAGGCGCCCTTCTAGATTCAACATAAAATATCGATTATTCGACAAAGAACAGCCGATGAAAATACCGACTGGATTTCGATTTTCGAAACTATCGCTGCCGCTTTCTGTATTAGAAATGGGGACGGAAAACCCCCCAATTTGGGACTTCACATTCAAATATTTAATTCCAATGTAGGGAGTTAAAAGATCGATTCGATAGGAAAGATCGATATCTATCTGCCACTCATGCCATTTCAGCCAGGTATCGGCAGTGGAAAAATTGATCCCATCGATGGTGAGCCATTCGGGATCGTAATGAGAGCTTTCATAACGGCCGCCGCATCCCAAGGTCGCGTTTCCCCATTCAAATAAAATAGCACGCACGCCTATTCCCCATAAAAAATCGTATTCGGTTTCTATTTTTACTTGGTGTACATTTTCATCTAAATCGGTGAATCGCCATTCGGTATTTGTCCTAGATGACCCAAGTACGCCAAAAATATCGAATCGATCGACAAAATTGATCGTCAATGTCCCTGAATTTGTAGTTTGTTCATAACAATCGACACGTCCCTGTCCTTCATTATACTGTTTCAATCGGGCATCAGAGACGAAATCGCCCTCATATCCTGCACGTACATCGACCCAATTTTCGCAAGATGTGAAAAATCCTTCATAGATCAACTGCGGCGCTGCTGGATTTCCGACAGGAGCAGCGCATAAAACAGTTGAAGTGAAAAGGGCAGCAAGAAGTTTTTTCATCGTTTTCTTTGGAAGGAAATCCAATTGCATACCACAAATACGGAAAATAGAGCAACCATCACTCGGTATATTCCCTTGATTTGGTCAATAAAACCCAAGGGGAAGTATTTTTCGGGACCATCCATTCTTTCCAATCGGTCATCGGATACCCTTGATTGCCGATCCGATTCAACCGCCAAAGCTCCAATTGATGGGTTCCAGGATTGAGAATAAATCCAAAAAACCAACCCGACCAGTTCGAGTCGGCGAAAAGGAGAGGATGGGGATAGGCGCATCCGATTTGACGTAATTTTTCGGCGATCTCTCGATCCCAATCCTTATTTGAAATCGGGTTCTTCAAGTGTTTGAGAAGAGCCTCTTTTGCAATTTGAAAGAATTCATAAGAGCCGAATACCGATCCTGCCAACTCTGGTAAAGAAAGTCCCAATTTATCTAGGGCTTTTTTTGCCTCGTCTGCAGAAAGAATAGGCATCGATTCGTAGAAAATAGAATCGACAAGCGACACAGGGTTTCTGAGACGAGAGCCTTTGATCGATTGAAGCGTCTCGATGAGTTGAGAGCGGAATTGGGGAATCGTTTCAGCGGTATATTTTTGTCTAAATAAGTGGAGAAAAAGGTGCCGTTCTTGATTGGGCAATTTTTCACTTAGCCGATGGGCTATATGCTCCTGAGCGATCTCATCGAATTTCCATTTTTTTAACCACTGCTGGTTTTGCTGAAGGAGAAGCTCCCACTTGGAAGGGATCATTTTGGCATGGAGAATGAAAGCATGCGTAGGTGAATGGACCAAGAGCGGATCTTCATGGGCTTCTTTAACCAAAAAGGAAAGGACTTCTCTTTCCGAATGGGCTACCAGAGAAGCCTCTGTAAAGGGAAGGTCTCTTCCCCAATAAGCCTGAAGAAGTGTTTCCATCGTCCCGCCGGAGATATAATCCCACGGAGAACGCCTTCCTCTTTCTTTAGAGCGCAATAAGGCTGTTTCAAGAAATTCGGGCTCTTGGATGAATTGAATCAAGGCAGTCATGAGATCGGTGAGAAATTCCCGCTCGATTTGAGGAGGCATTTCAATCTCCCTTTCGATAGTGGAAAAAAAATCGCGCAGACTCTGGATATATTCTTCGCCATTATGGATCGCAGTCCACTGAGAGGGGTCGGCTCTTCCATGTTTATAAACTAAACGGAACCCTGCAGGGCTATCTTCATAAAGATGGGCTTCGTAGCCTGATAGAGAGGGGTCGAAGAGTTCTTGAAAATAATCTTGAAATTTTTGATCGAACTGCTGAAGGAGCGAGGTATAAAACTTGGCAAGCGCTTCTGCTCTAACAGCCGCACGGTCTCTCATTTCTAAAGCGGTATTTGCTGCATGGATAAAGCTGCTCAATTCTCCTTTGAGTTGATTCCGATGGGAATCGCTTAAGCTGCTGTAAATGGCCGATTCGATCCCTTTGGATGCCCCCAATGCTTGTTCATACTCCTGGTGAAGCCTTGCCACATCTTCGTTGCATTTTTGCAGATGCCGATCGATCAAATTGTAAAGAAAATGGCCAATTCCCCCTTTCTGTTCAAAATGCAGTCCGAGTCCCACATAGAGATTCCACCGAGCAAAATCGATCTTCACATCGCAAAAAGAGGCGAGTGTGTATTCCCAAGCGCGGAGAAGGGGACAGTCCGCAAACGATTGGAAGGTGGCGCAAGCTTTTGCAAAGCGCTTTTTCCACTCGGTTACTTTTTGCGCCCTTTCGCTCGGCTTTTGGTAGTAAACGGCAGAATGTTTGGCTAAGAGAGGAGACATTTGGATCCTAGAGAGATGTTCCTCATTTTCGAGATCTTCTTCGCTAAGTTCAGCCGCTTTTAACGAAATGGACCTTAAGAGTTTTTCAATTGTTTGAAGTTCTTCTTCTCCTTGAAGAAGAGAATGAATGTGACCGATTTTCTGATCCAGAGAGAGGGCAGGGTTTAAAAGTCCGGCTGCCTCAAGCGAAGACATGAATCCAGGAGAGAAGCTGAGAATATCAGCAGAGATTTCAAGAGGTTTTTGAAGATCGTTTTTGCCCGAATTAGCGGTTAAGGGGACGGCGTATTCTTTTCCTGCAACGACTCGCTTCATCCTGCCGGTAGATAGGAGATCGTAGAGATCTTTGAAAAATCGGATGGGATGGTTTCTTTGGATTAGGATCGCAGGCGCCGTTGCAAAACAAGAGCCTGTGGTTTGACGCAAGAGTGTGAGCCAAGAAGCGGCAACCGCTCTCCTGATTTCGGGGGTTTGGACCTTTTGGACCGATTCAGGCCATAGAGTTTCCCGGATCATTTGTTCTGCCTGCTTATGGACAAGAGGAGGCGAGAATTTTTTGATCCAAGTCCAAATTTCGGGATTTCGCTCCAAAGCTTGTAGCGATTGTTGGAGGTGCTGGAATAAAAGAGCATCTCCCTCCCTTTCCGGCCCCAATAGATAGGACCCCTTTGAAAAGATCTGGTTTAAAGCTTGCAAATTCCCTTTGTGCAGATCCCCTTTTTCATCGATGATCAAAGCGGCGCTTCGCAATCCAAGGAACTTGGCTCGGAAACGGAAAGAGTCTTGAATGGGACAAAGATCCATGTAATAAGAAATAAGAGCCTCTCTTTCCAGATCTAATAATTTCGCGAGCGACCCGGAGGGAGAAGACCGTAAAAGGGTGAAAAAAAGTTCCTGAACTCGCTGAGATTCCATCACTTACCTTCAAATGTAAAGCCGCTTTACATTTGTATTTTTCTGTGTCGTATTGCGGCTTTACATTTGGCTAAAATAATTTTTAACGCTCTTTGCTATATTTCCCTGATCGGGTACACTAATCTCCATTTCACCCGAGAAACATATGAAAATCAAGGCCAATCACAAGTCTTTAGAGCTCCCTGAAAACAGTACCGCAAGAGATGCAGCCGAAAAATTGCATCTAACCGCGCCTGAACAGGCCGTTGCAGTCAGCGTCAATGGAAAATTGCGCGATTTTATCCACCCCCTTCAAGAAGGGGATGACGTGCAGTTTTGGAACTTCGATGACGATTTAGGTAAAGAAGTTTTTTGGCACACCTCTGCTCACGTTCTTGCCCAGGCCATTTTAAGACTGTGGCCGCAAGCTCAGCCAACGATCGGCCCGCCTATTGAACACGGCTTCTATTACGATTTCGGGAATCTCGTAATCTCCGACGAAGACTTCGGCAAAATTGAGAAAGAGGTTGAAGCAATTCTCGCAGAAAATTTCAAAACCCAAAGGGTCGAATTTGCCAATAAACAAGACGCGCTTACGGCCTTTACAAAAAATCCTTACAAATGCGAGCTGATTGAGAGTTTTGGAAATGAGTCTCTCTCAGCCTATCGACAGGGGGAGTTTTTCGATCTATGTCGTGGTCCTCATATGGCTGCCCTCAATAAAATCAAAGCCTTTAAAGTACTCAAGACTTCGGGAGCTTATTGGCGGGGCGATTCGAATCGAGAGATGTTGACCCGCGTCTATGCGATTTCGTTTCCAGATAAAAAACGGTTGAAGGATTACTTGACCCTGATCGAGGAGGCAAAAAAACGGGACCACAAAGCGCTAGGCCCTGCCCTTGATCTCTTCTCATTTAAGGAAGAAGCGCCAGGAATGCCATTCATCCATCCTCGTGGATTGATCGTTTGGAACCGGCTTCTTGATTTCTTGAGGGAATGTCTTTCCCAAGCAAGCTATATCGAGATTAAAACGCCGACCATGATGAGCAAAGAGCTTTGGGAACGATCTGGACATTGGTTCCACTACAGAGAAAATATGTACACTTCGATGATCGAGGAACGGGAATTTGCGATTAAGCCGATGAATTGTCCAGGCTGCATGCTGTTTTATCGCACCGCTACCCATAGCTATCGGGAGCTACCGATGCGCGTTGCCGAAATCGGCCATGTCCACCGGTTTGAAGCTTCGGGCGCTCTCAACGGATTGTTCCGCGTCCGCAGTTTCCACCAAGATGATGCCCATCTTTTCATGAGACCCGATCAGATCCGCGACGAGATCAACCATCTTCTGCAGCTGACCGACAAAATCTACATGACGTTCGGCCTTCCTTATCGACTCGAGCTTTCAACACGGCCAGAAAAATCTAAAACCATTGGAAGCGATGAAGAATGGGAAAATGCGACGCAAGGGTTGAAAGGGGCCTTGGATGATTCAGGCCACTCCTATCGTGTGAACGAAGGAGATGGCGCCTTTTATGGCCCGAAAATCGACGTTCACATCCGCGATGCAATCGGCAGATACTGGCAATGCGGGACGATTCAGCTCGACATGTTGCTGCCGCAAAAATTTGAACTCGAATATGTCGATAGCGATGGGACTCATAAGCGTCCTGTGATGCTCCACAGGGCTGTTTTCGGTTCAATTGAAAGGTTCTTCGGGATTCTCGTCGAACATTTTGCTGGGAAATTCCCTTTCTGGTTAAGTCCTTATCAAGTCAGGATCGCCAACGTTGCTGACCGGCATATCCCCTATGCAGAAGAGATCGCGAAAAAAATTCGGGCGAAAGGAATTGTTTGCGATCTGGATGATAGCAACGAGTCAGTCGGAAAAAAAGTGCGAAATGCGCAGCTTCTCAAAGTAAATTATCTCCTTACAGTCGGGGATAAAGAAGTGGAAAATAAGACAATTGCACTCCGAACACGCGACAACGTTGTGCACGGCGAGATTGACATTTCAGATTTTCTTGCTAAAGTCGTTAAAGAACGCGATGAGCGGGCTTTAATGTCCCCTTTTTCGACAGCACCCTAAACTTGGGGAAAAAATTATGAAAGTCATTTCGGTAAGCAGTTTCAAAGGAGGAACGGCGAAGACTTCGACGTCGCTTCACTTGGGGGCTGCCCTCTGTTTATATCACAAAAAAAAAGTTCTGTTGATCGATTTCGATGCACAAGCCAATTTAACTACAGGGCTTGGATTTGATCCTGATGAACAAGATAGCATGGCCCCTGTGTTGCAAGGAGAGAAGAATCTCTCTGATGTGATTCTAACTACTTGCATCCCCAACATGCACATCGTTCCTGCCGATACCTGGTTAGAACGGGTCGAAGTTTCTGGATCTCTTGCTGCTGATCGGTATTCACACGAGCGGCTGAAAGAAATCTTACGCGATCTGCCTTATGATGTCGTCCTCATCGATACGCCTCCGTCTCTTTGTTGGCTTACAGAATCTTCGTTGATCGCTGCCGATTACTCTCTCGTTTGCGCAACGCCTGAATTTTATAGTGTAAAGGGGCTGCAAAGACTCTCTCTTTTCATCAATAATATTTCCGAAAGGCACGGAACAAAAGTTATTGGCGTTGCCCTCTCGTTTTGGAATCCAAGGGGAAAAAGTAATGATGCCTTTTTGAAAGTGATCGAACAGACTTTTCAAGGAAAACTCTTGAACGCAAAAGTCAGACGAGATATCGCTGTATCTGAGGCGACC
>CAYZHU010000031.1:0-14439 GCA_964477585.1 uncultured bacterium | reverse complement strand
CGCAAATCTATAGCGAAGAGACGAAAAAAGAGATTTTGCCCGTTTATACAGCCTGGGAATTGAATGAGAGAATGTATGGGAAACTGCAGGGATTGAATAAGGCGGAAATGGCTGAAAAATTTGGCGCAGAGCAAGTTCAGCTTTGGCGCCGCAGTTTCGATACCGCTCCTCCAGAGGGAGAGAGTTTATCGATGACGGCGGAAAGGACGCTCCCCTACTTCAATAAGAAGATCCTCCCCCATCTCGAAAAAGGGGAAAATGTCCTCGTATCGGCCCATGGGAATTCGCTCCGCTCGATTGTGATGCAGCTCGATCATTTAAGCCCAGAAGAAGTGGTGAAGTTAGAAATCGGAACAGGCGTCCCGATCCTCTACTCTTACTCGAAAGGGCAGTGGAAGAAAGAATGATCTATTTCGACGCCCATTCCGCTACTCCCCCTTGCACCGCTTCGCTGGAGCGGATGAAGCCCTATTTAGAGGAATATTGGGGCGCCAGTTTCTCTCCCCATCGGAAGGGGCAGGAATTGATCGCCTCTTTGGATACTAGGCTGCAGCAGATCTACGATTTTGCAGGGGCTGTCCCAGAAGATTCATTTGTTTTCACTTCCTCGGGAGCAGAAGCGGTCAACCAGGTTCTATGGTCAGTCTTTCTGGAGGTGGCGAGAAAAGAGGGAAAATGCCACTTCATCGCCTCCAGTCTCGAAGATGCTCCGACAATGCAGATGTTGAAGAGGCTCGAAGAATTAGGATGCACGGTTAAAATAGTCCCTGCGAATGAGAAAGGGCAGATCGATCTTGAAAAGCTGAAAGAGATGATCTCTCCCCGTACCGCTCTCGTGTCGCTTACGATGGCGCAAGGACTTACCGGAGTGATACAGCCGATCGAAGAGGCGGCGGCCATTTGTAAGGAGAATAAAGCGCTTTTCCATCTAGAGGCCACTTATGCAGTGGGAAAAATGGGGATCTCCTTTGACGATTTAGGGGCCGATTATCTCACGTTTTCAGGCGATCGGATCCATGCTCTCAAAGGATCGGGGGCCCTTTTTGCTAAAGAAAAAAGGCCGCTTGTTCCTCTTATTTTGGGAGGGACGGAGCAAGGGGGCTTAAGAGGAGGGGCGCTCGATGTCCCGTCGCTCATGGCTTTCAGCGCCGCTTGCTCCCAGGCTTCCCTTTATTTGGATGCGATGAATTTGGAGACGGCGCGCCTTCGGGACCTATTCGAGAGCGAAATGGAAAAGATGGGAGGGAAGCCGCTCTATCGAGAAGGTCTTCGGCTCCCCAATACAGCTGTAATCCACTTTCCAAAAGTGCATCAAGAGGCTCTCCTCTATCTTCTCAACCGGAAAGGGGTCTGCGCATCGATTGGAGGCTCTTATTGCCAGCACCTGCACAGGCTCGCGAATGATGAATCGACTATCAGTTTTACATTTAGCCGGAGCACTACTGAGGAGGAGATTAGCAAAGGATCTGCGATCATCCGAGAGGCGTATAACCAGTTGAAGATAGTTTCCGAGGGAATATGAACCTATCCGCAAATTATAACGTCGGTCTTCGGAAGCTTTTTGGCCCCAGCGCCCCAAAAATCGAGACGATTTCCGGGGTCCCCTCAGCCTTCGCTCTCGCCAACTTATTTCAAGTTGGCTTCGAGTCTCCAGGCTGCACTGAGTCTCAAAAATCTTCACGAATCCCTAAACCCTCTATTTTGCGGATAGGTTCATTATGTTAAAACTCGAGCCTTTTTATTGGGAAAAGTTCAGCAAGAAATTGAGAGAAAAGATCGATAAATTGCGCTATGTGGGGTCCCTCTATTCTGTCGATGGGATGAGGCTCGTAATCGGACGGCATAAACAGCTTTGTCTTTATTGGCTAGTCGATGAGTCTGACGGTGTGATCGCCGACGCGAAATTCCAGGCCTACGGCCCCATTGGCCTCATCGCAGCGGCTGAGGTAGCTAGCGAACTGGTGTTAAGAAAAAATTATGATCAAGCCTCCCGCATTTCCGCCGACTTGATCGATCAGCATGTGCGGGACCGGAAAGAAATCCCCGCCTTTCCAAAAGAGTGCGCCCCTTATCTCAACCAAGTATTAGGGGCGATCGATGATGGGGTGCAGCAGTGTCTCGATATACCGTTTGCCGCAAGTTTCGATATGACCCCGATCGAGGCCGATTTTGGGGAGATACCAGGAGGGATTCCCGGTTGGGAAGAGTTCCCTATCAATCAAAAAATTAAGATTATAGAAGAAGTGATCGATAAAGAGATCCGCCCCTATATCGAACTTGATGCGGGAGGCGTTAAAGTATTAAGCCTAAACGACAATCGGGAAGTTATCATCTCTTACGAAGGCTCTTGCACTACGTGCCATTCCTCGACTGGCTCGACCCTTTCGGCGATTCAACAAATTTTACGCGCCCGCGTTCATCCCACATTATTCGTTACCCCTCAAATTTAAATTTTAATTATATCTATACTAATTACTTATCATTTATTAATTATATTAATTTGTGTATAATTATTTCATATTTTAACAAAATTAAATAAGAATAATTATGCATATTAATGATAAAGAGTTAATGATCGTTTCTACAAGAGGCAATAATCAAGAACCTTTCATGCCTGCCCCGCCTACAGATGAAACTAGACAGATCATTCAGATTGAATTAGGTAATGTTCAATTAAATAATGCGCGTAACGTACTGATAGCAAGAAGGCGATATGGCGATCTTCTAGTGGATAAATTTTTAGATCGCGGGACGATCCATCTTCGTCTTTTGGAAATTTTAGCGCCCCAAATTCAAAGTTTACAAGAGACATATAGCAAGGAAGCAGTTGATCAAGCGATCCGCAATACTCCAACTCTTTGGAATCCTAGGAAGTTCATGCAAGCCTTAAAAAGGGAGGTGCATTCCGAAGCCCTTCAGAGTTTAGAAGCGGAAGCCTCTGCGATCCATGAGCTGAGAGAAAAATATGGCCATAATACCGTTGATCAAGAAATTGGAAGAAGTCTTTCGTTCCCTCCGAAGGTATCTTCTAAAGACTTTTTATTATCATTGGAGAGACGTTTAGAAATTTCTGCAGATGTTGAAATTTCTTCCGAGCCTGAACCAACTACAGCTCTGATCCTAGCAGAAGACGACCGAATGAAAATGGTGATCCCAGTAGAAGGCGATCAAAATAAAGCGCTGATTGCGAAAGAAAAGAGAGTTGCAGTGCCAATTTGGGCAATTGAGCGTTTGATAACCAGATATGGCATAGACTCTGTTGCTTTGATGATACAGATCACCCCTCCTATTCCAAATGCTAAACGATACCTCAAAAAGTTAGAAGGAGAACTCCAAGCCCGCGCTTTGAAAAAATTGGATCTTGGTAAATTGATAGAACAATATACAAAAGAGGCGGTTCTTCGTGAAATCAAGGAGATCGACTGCTATCCGCCTGTTATATCTAGCTCCAGGTTCATGCTCTATTTGAGACAGCGATTGGAATATGCAGTAGAAAAAATTGCGAATGCAAAAAAACGGTTCGGAGAAGTCCTAGTTTCAAAATTTACAGAGGGGAATCAAATCAATTTCCAAGCTCTAGAAGCCATTGAAAGCGATCTCAAAGCCTTAAAAAAACAATATGGGGCTGAGGTAATTGACGAGGTCATTTCTACCATTCCAAAACCGGTAAGATCTGCGAAACATTTTCTTAAATTTTTAGATCAGAAATTAACGAATGCGATGGAATGGCAGCAAACTTGGCTTAAAGATCTAGAGCCCCAGTATGGAAAAGAACTGATGGGGCTTGCTATCCCAGATGAGAAGACGATTTTGACATCGGCTGAGCAAACAGCGCTAGTCTGGCAACTTACAAACTTTACGGAAAATAGTCGGAGCATTAAGAGCTTGCTTGGCCATTATGATCAAAGAGCTATTCGATCTGTGCTGAAGAATGAAAAAACGTTTAGGTTAACTGCTGTATGGGCGCCTATCGATAAACGGGCAAAAGAATTTAAGGCCCAAGATGAGCGGATTGCCGCTTTAAGTAAACGATACGGGATCAGCGCGGAATCTCTTTTTAATAGAAGCCGGCTATTAAGCGAAGGAGAGATGGCGTCTGTTGAACGGAAAGCTGATTTGCTCTCGCAAGAGAAGCGGTTAAAAGAAGAGGATCGGGATTTTCTTGCCTCCTGTGCGCAAATGGTTGGTTCTACTATCGAGGGTATTGCCGAGCATGAAAAATTCAAAACAATGGCAGACCAGGTCTTGAAGCAGGTTGCCGAAGCGCCAAACAAAAAGCGGAGAGAAGCATTTCAAAAGAACGTCGGGATTGGCCAGGGACCTGAAGATGAACCGTTAGTGAAGCGCAATGAGATCCTTTGGAACAGGTTGCTCTCTGCCGAAAAACTCCCCTTGGCCGATAGGATCCAGATCCTCCGGTCTATGATAAAACAAATGGAGAATGCCCAAAATTTTGCTGAATATGTGAGATGCAATCTCATCCAACTAGGATACAAAAAAGAAGAAGAAATCAATCCCGTCATAGAAAGCTGTTTTTCTTCTTATAGCAGCGGGGAAGTACAGATGCCTAAAACCGCTTCGATCCTTATCGAGTCTGTCTTAGAGCGATCGGCGATGAGTCGAAAAATTGCCGGATACTGTGTACCTCTTTTGCATCTCGACGATATCGATGGAGCGTTCAAAAAAGTAGATACAGCGCTTTTAAAAGACGCAGAAGAAGCGCAGCTTGATTATGAGAAGCACTACCATCTTCTTGAGAGATTCGATGTGACTACGCGGATACTGCAGAGGATCCGTTCTGAAATCCGTCTTTTAGTCATGCTTTCTAAGTCTCCTGAAATGGGAGAGAAATTGACAGATTCCGATGCAGCATTGTGGAAATTGATCAAAGATACGGCTGAGAAAAAAGAGGAATCTATTCCTGAAACGATCCAAAAGACTCTAAATCGGTATCAAGATGAGCTGAATAACAAAGCAAAAGAAATTGAGATGTTAGGATCTGAAATCGCAAAAGAGAGAACACGCGCTCGCGAACTTCCTAGAATCGATGCGATTCATGCAGATGGGTTCCGAATGAGATGGCTGGAGGCGCTCGCCCAGTTTGCCCATAGTTGGAATACAAATCCTGATCAGGAACCAGATTTAAAGCGATTGGGTGATCTCCTCAAAGCAATGAAAGCAAAGCTAGATGAGATGGATGATCAATCATCATCTACTTTCAAAGATCTAATGACCTTTTATTTCGATGCTCTCAATAGTTATACAGCTGCTCTTAAGGAATATGTTAAAGATACAAAAAAGTTTGCATCGATCCAACCAGCTATACTGGGGCTCGAAGGTCAAATTGCCGCTTTAGAATCGAAATATCCAGGTGTGAAGGCTTCAAGCAAGGTAGAAAAACCTGCTGAAGTCCCTCCTCTCTATTCCTTCTTCAGGGATTTTTACGTCGTTCCTCTTGGAGGGACCGATGCGATTTTCAAGGACGGAAGCCAGTACAAAGGAAAATGGGCGGTGATTGACTTGCGGAAAATCCGTCTAAAGGATGGAAAGCCAGATGAGGAGCAGCGACAGAAAATCATAGATCAGATCACTCCCCAATTTTTAGAAGAACAGCTAAGGGATAAAGGACACTATCAGGCGATCTCTTTTGATTTCGTAGAAGATAAGCTCACGTTGCAAAAGGACAAAGAAGGGCCTATCCGTATCTTCGATGAGGATCCAATGGTCTTCATTTCTCAAAAAGAAAAAAAAGACGCGGGAGAACGGCAGCGGCTTCTTCGAAAATCGAATGAGACGAGAAAACCGGATGGCTCGACTTGGCCTAAAGATGAACTGGGAGATTATGCCCGAGTAACAAAACAAAAGGAAGAAGCAAGATGGTCAAAGCCGCGTCAAATCACCGCCTCGGTTGATCGGCAAATTGCGATCCAATCTTCCCGTTTGGCTACAAAGGCTGTATTGACAGGTGAATCAGGTCGGCTTCTGAAAAATTTAGAACATTTGTATGAATTTTTGGGAGATATCCAAGGAGACGATATTGCGAAATTAGAGAGAAGCTATTCGCAAGATCCTATATTCTCAGATGCGATGGGACTATTTGTCTCTAAAGCATCCCGCTTGAAAACAAAGGTGGAAGATCGATTCCGGATTCCTCTTCTTCGATCAGATCTGAATCCCAAATCGAAAAAGGAACGCGATCTCGAAAAAGCTGTAATGGAGTTGGTAACTGTTCGCAAAATGTATAAGGATTGGATGGATGCGATTGATAAGTTTATCGAGAGGGCTGAAGCAGAGCCAAAAAAATGGGCTGAAAATGAAATAAAATGGTATGTCAATCGACTAAAAGCTCTTCGCCCGGAATTGGAGAAATTTGTCTCCAGAATGCCTACAGTAGAGGGAATTGAAGAAGAAATGAAAAAAGAAGCATTAGCATGTCTAATAGTCTGTGAAACTACAGGCGTATCAAAAACGCTGATAAAGACAATGCTTGAAAAACAGATGGAAAAACGGATCGGAGAATCTTTGAAAGCGCTTGTTGACCTATTGAAGACGTTGACGCTTCATGTTTGGAAACCTCAACTGGTTGATTTTAGCGCGACATTGCGTGAAAAAAGAAATACTGCTTTAGAGAAAGCGACGACAGATCTCAATATTAAAGATGAATTCAACAGGCGTGTTGTTGGTAATTTCCCTCAATGCATGTCGAAAATTGTCATGTCGTTGAAAGAAATATGCAAATACATTTCAGAGAATTCGCCTCTGCATGCCGAAGCGCTTGAAAGCGTCGTGGAAGCTGAAAAGCAAAGATTTATTACCGATGTCCTTCGCGGACAAGAAAAAACAGATATGGTAAATCGCTTTAATGAAAAAGATTTTCCCGCGCAGTTTTTCAGCCATTGATGTCGCCGGAGAGGACCGTGTGGATCGATTTGTCGGGCAGGTAGAGATTTAGCTGCCCATCGTTTGTCAAGGAGTGGCAGATCCCAGACCACTCTTTTTTCCCATCAAAACAGCGGATTTGCTGCCCTTTATAGGCGAGCAGGTTTTCAAATTGACTGTGGAAGGGGGTAAATCCCTCTTTTCTGAACCGTTCGAGATTTGTGGAGAATTCTTTTTGGAGTTTCTTGAGAAGAGTTTCTTTGTCCCAGGTGCGCCCTGTTTCCACTTTTAAGGAAGTGGCCGGTTTGTCGATCTGGGAAAAATTTTCCATATTCACATTGATCCCAATCCCCAAAAAGATCTCGGCAAACTTCTCCTGGAACGATGTTTCGCAAAGGACTCCCGATACCTTTTTCCCATTGAGCTGCACGTCATTCGGCCATTTGATTTTGGGATGGAGCCCTTCTTGTAGAAGGATATTCGCAAAACTGTAAGTCATCACTTGGGCTAAACTAATCAAGTGGAGCGTATTGAGAGGGAGCCGGAAATAGAACGTGAGATAAAGATTCACATTTTTGGGAGAGTGCCAACTCCTTTGGAACCGGCCGCGGCCAGCGGTTTGCTCTTCTGCTGATATACAGGTGATTTTGTCAGGAGCAAACGTGTGGACATGCCGCTTGGCATAGGTGTTGGTCGAATCGGTTTGTGCGAGGTGGATCGTAGTAATTTCTCCCATTTATACTGCTCCTGATTGAAAAATCGGTTCTGTCGGCGTCGGGCAGCCACTGCCTTTGAGCCCATCTGCACCCCACCCCAACGATGATGCATCGTTGAGGACCCCGGCGCTAAACTTTTTAAGTTTAGCTGCTTCGATATCGCTAAGAGCTGGCTCAAATTCAGGGCGCCTCCTTGTCATAATCCGATTTTTGAATCCATCTCAGTATACATTGATTCTAACTGAAAGTAAGAATAGAATGCCATAATATGTGGGACCATCGCATTTTACACCGGATCGATTATAGGACGGTGCCGATCATCATTTGCCTGATGGGAATCGGCCTTTTGGTGATCTCATCCATGACGGGAGAAGGGGCGTTTTGGACGCCTTTAGTGAAAAGCCAGGTGAGGTGGTTCTGCCTCGGATGGGCCGTTTTCTTCGGAGCCGCCGCCTTTGATTACCGGAAATTGCGGGATTGGAGTCTATTCCTCTACGTGGCCACAATCCTTCTTCTCTTAGGTCTTTTTTTCGTCAGCCCGATCCAGAATGTCCACCGTTGGTATAAAATCCCCGGGGTGGCCAATTTTCAGCCGTCGGAGCAGGCGAAACTGATCGTCATTGTCGCAGCGGCGTGGTTTTTGGAGCGGAAAGGGGGAAGAGTCGGGAATTTGGGTACGGCGCTGCAAATGGGAGGGATTGTAGGGATTCCCTTTTTCTTGATCTTGAAGCAGCCCGATCTCGGAACCTCTTTGATTTTCGTCCCGATCGCGCTGGTAATGGGCTATTTTGCAGGAATCCATCGGGGGGCGCTCCGTCTCGTCTCGGGATTTGCTTTGGCGGCGCTGGCAATGACAAGCCTCCTTTTTTTAGGGGTCCTCTCCCATGAGAAGATGAGGCCTTTTTTTACAACAGTGCTAAAAGAGTATCAATATGAACGGCTTAACCCGAATACCTACCACCAAAAAGCGGCCCAGACGGCGATCGCTATCGGGGGGGTCGCCGGGATGGGATGGCATAAGGGGGATTTCGCTGGACGGAAGTGGCTCCCTGCTTCCCATACCGATTCGGTCTTTGCTGCATTTGGGGAAGAGTTTGGCTTTGTGGGACTTATGTTCCTGCTGTTCCTTTTTTACGCTTTGATTTATTTTAGTTTCCAGGTAGCAGTGGCGGCGAAGGACCCGTTCGGCCGGTATTTGGCGGCAGGCTTGGCGACTTATTTAGCCATGCACGCGTTGTTCAACAGCGGGATGATGTGTGCGCTGCTGCCGATTTCGGGAGTGCCTTTGATATTTGTCACCTATGGGGGGAGTTCTCTTTTGACCACCATGGCGGCCTTAGGCCTCCTACAGAGTATATATTGTAGACGGTTCATGTTTTGAACGAATGAGGAGAAATCGAATGTTCAACCACACTTTCATTTTTTCCCCTGGCACCTGGTATGGGGAAGGAAAAATTCTCTTGAACATGGTTGAGGAGGAGCTGATCTTCAATACCAATTGGGCTGTCCAGAACCGCGATTTTGCCGGGAAGGTCACATGCGCTCAAGATATCATGATCCAAGGCCTTTCTGAAAATATGAGAAACGAATTGATTTTTTACGATTTTCAACCGAAGACATTCTCGGTCGATATGGAGAACCAGAATGTAGGCCGGATCGTAGGGACTGGCGTTTATGATGAGAAGATGATTGGTTGGGAATTCCGCAACAACGACATGAATTTCGAAGGGTTTGAGACTTATAGTCTGCAGCCCGATGGGAGCTACATGATGAAAGGGGAATATGTGACCTCAGACCAATTCCGAACCCAAATTGAAGCCCGCATTTGGCATCAATCGAAAGAGGCGTCCAGCGATGAGCCGCAAGAGAACAACGAGGAAGAATCATGAAAAAAGCCTTTTTTCTTTTAATCCTCTGCGCCTGTTCGAGCGGCGGTTCTTTGATGACGATGAACAATTTTCATGATATTCCGTTGGGGGCTACAACCGAAGAGGTAGTCTCTTGTGCGGGTCAACCCTTTGCGATTCGGACTCGGTGCGATGGGGTAATTGAATATGAATATATCGAGAGAATAAAGATCGGCGCCCGCGATGCAGAAGAGCGGCGCTACCTTCTTCTCATCAAAGATGGCGTAGTGATCGAGAAGAAGTTGAAGGAGAGCACTCCGCTTCCATACGGTTTTGATAGCTACGAAATGCAGACCACCGAAAACTTAATACAATAGACGAACTCGGCGGTTAGGAAGATTTAACGCGTTGAAATTTATCTATTCGGGCAATAGGGATCAGACTCGTATGGGAAAATATGCACCCTTTGTTAAAAGGGTGCATGAGCTTTAAGCTTTGATCTTGATATCTACGCCTGCTGCAACCGGTAAGACTTTGAGCTTATCGATTGTGTCGAGAGTAGGATCGAGAAGATCGAGAACACGGATATGAGTCCGCATTTCGAATTGCTCCCTAGATTTACGGTCGACGTGAGGAGAGCGAAGGACGGTAAAGATCTCCTTTTTTGTCGGGAGAGGAATAGGTCCGACGACTCGGGCCCCTGTCCGTTTCGCTGTTTCAACGATATCTTGAACGGAACGGTCGAGCATTCTTTGGTCAAATGCCTTAAGCCGTATCCGTATCTTTTTCTTGGGTTGTTTTGCCATAATTTACTTCTTACAGATTTCTTCTTGGATTTTTGTTGGTACGCGCTCAAAGTGGCTCGGCTCCATTGTATAGGTGGCGCGGCCTGAGCTCATCGAGCGGAGTTGTGTCGAGTATCCGAACATTTCGCTAAGCGGAACATTGGAAGAGACTATGATCGTCCCTTTCATTGACTCCTGTCCGAGGATTTGTCCCCGTCTCCGATTCAAGTCGCCGATAACATCTCCTACGTTCGCTTCCGGCGTAGTGACGTCCACTTTCATGATCGGCTCTAAGATCACCGGCTTCGCTTTGCGAGCAGCTTCTTTGAGTGCCATCGAGGCGCAGATCTTGAACGCCATCTCGTTCGAATCGACTTCGTGGTAAGATCCGTAGGTGATCGCGATCTTCAGATCGACGAGCGGATAGCCAGCGAGTACGCCTGTTGTCAATCCATCTTCGATCCCCTTGATACACGCTGGGATGTATTCTTTCGGGATGACACCGCCCACAATCTTGCTGGCGATCTCATTTCCTTTGCCCACTTCGTTCGGTTCGATTTCGAGACAGACGTGAGCGTATTGCCCGCGGCCGCCTGACTGCTTGATGTACTTAGTTTCGGTATTGCTCGGCATGGTGATCGTCTCTTTGTACGATACCTCTGGCTTACCGACATTGGCCTCAACGGAAAACTCGCGGAACATCCGGTCTCGGATGATCTCCAGGTGGAGCTCTCCCATCCCTCTGATGATCGTTTGTCCAGTCTCTTGGTCTGTCTGGACTCGGAATGTGGGATCTTCTTCCGACATTGCCGAAAGGGCCAGCGACAATTTTTCCCGGTCAGCTTTCGATTTTGGCTCGATTGCCATCGCGATCACTGGATCTGGGAAGTTCATCTTTTCCAAGAGAAGAGGATTCTCTTCAAAGCAAAGGGTATCTCCTGTAGTCGTGTATTTCAAACCGATACAGGCAGCGATATCCCCAGTGAAGAATTCTTCCCTATCTTTTCTCTGGTTCGCATGCATTTCAAGCAGGCGGGAAACCCGTTCCCGTTTATCCTTGGTGGAATTGAGCAGCGGAGAGCCTTTTGAAAGCGTTCCACTATAGATTCGGATAAAGGTCAACTTTCCTACATAAGGGTCGGTCATGATCTTGAACGCCAATGCAGAGAATGGGCTTTCATCAGCAGGCTTGATCTCCAGCATTTCATCGGAGTCGATCTTGTGCGCTTTGATCATCCCCCGGTCGATCGGAGATGGCATCCAGCGGACAACCCCATCGAGGATCTGTTGGACGCCTTTATTTTTGTAGGCAGTCCCGCACAATACAGGATTGATCTTATTCGAGATCACCCCTTTGCGAAGCACAGCATGGATCTCATCTTCCGGAATCGAGTCGGGATTTTCAAGCACTTTCACCATGAACGCTTCGTTCCCCTCGTCGATCGTCGCAAGCTCTTCTAAGAGGCTCATCCTCATTTTCTTGCACTGTTCCAAAAGGGAAGCTGGGATCTCTTCAACGTCGTATTTGGCTCCCATTGTCTCATCGTGGAATAGGTAGGCCTTCATTGCGATCAGGTCGACCATCCCTTTGAATTCCGATTCCGCCCCAATTGGACAGTGGACCGGGAAGACATTCGCATGGAGTTTTTCTTCCATCGTCTTGACAGCATTGAAGAAATCGGCTCCCGTCCTATCCATCTTATTGACGAATACGATCCGGGGAACCCCATAACGCTCTGCTTGCCGCCAAACAGTTTCAGATTGCGGCTGCACGCCGGCAACTGCATCGAATACTGCTACCGATCCATCGAGTACGCGCAGAGAGCGCTCAACCTCGATCGTGAAATCGACGTGGCCAGGAGTATCGATGATATTGATCTTGCTTCCTTTCCAATAAACGGTGGTCGCAGCCGAGGTGATCGTGATACCCCGTTCCCTTTCCTGCTCCATGAAGTCCATGGTAGCAGCCCCTTCGTGCACTTCCCCAATTCTGTGAAGTTTGCCCGAATAATAGAGAATCCGTTCCGTAGTGGTGGTTTTGCCCGCGTCGATGTGGGCCATAATCCCAATATTGCGGACATTCTCTAATTGATCTGTTTCTGCTCGTTTGCTCATTCTCTACCTTACCACTTATAATGAGCAAAGGCACGATTGGCTTCGGCCATGCGGTGTGTATCGTCTTTTTTCTTAATCGTCGTCCCTTGGTTATTGAAGCAATCGACCAATTCACTTGCCAATGCCTCTTCCATAGTACGTCCTGGTTTCCCTCGGGAATGCATGATGATCCACTGCATCGCCATCGCTGTCCGTCGATCTCCTGGGATCTCGACCGGGACTTGGTAGTTTGCACCCCCAATCCGGCGGGTTTTAACTTCTAGCGCAGGCTTTGAATTTTCGAGCGCTTGCTCAAAAGCATCCAGTGTATTTTCCGCCTTTACTCGTTGGGCGAATTTTTCCAAAGCGCGATAAACAATACTTCGGGCTACCGATTTCTTCCCGCCTTCCATCAATTTATTGATGAATTTACTGAGCGTAGCGCTCTGGTAAATGGGATCTGGTTCGGTTCTGCGCTTAAATGCGCGTCTTCTTCTTGACATCTCTAACCTCTATTCACCAACTCGATTGGCGAAAATTTTCTTTATTCTTCACCCGGCCCAAAGGGGCCTGCCCGTGGATTTGTCTGCCATTAACAGGCAAAACCGGGGGCAAGGAAACTGATCCTCAGTCTCCTGGCATTACTTAGGTGCTTTCGCTCCATACTTAGAGCGCGATTTTTTTCTGTCTTTGACCGCTGCGCAGTCGAGAGCGCCACGGACAATGTGGTAGCGGACGCCGGGAAGGTCTTTAACCCTGCCGCCACGGACGAGCACGATACTGTGCTCCTGAAGGTTATGTCCCTCTCCAGGAATGTAAGCGATGATCTCTTGGCCGTTTGAAAGACGGACCCAAGCTACCTTTCTCAAAGCTGAGTTTGGTTTCTTCGGGGTCTTTGTCTTGACCTGGAGGCATACGCCCCTGCGTTGAGGACATTGTTGCAGAGCGGGAGACTTTCGGCGTTTTACCTTATCTACTCGCCCTTTCTTTACTAACTGGTTAAATGTCGGCATGAATGCCTATCTCCTAAAAAAATACATAAAGATAGAGCAGAAATATACCTTACCTCTCGAATAAATGCAAAGGGTAAAGATTGTTAGCAGCAGCCCTCGCTAAAAAATGGAAATCGGGAACGGAGACGCAAACGCAAACGTTCACGAATTGAGGTTTTTATTATTAATAATTAATTACATACATATATTTTATAATTAATGTTTATTATAATTAACTTTTAATTATATAATCTGGCTTGGGAGACAGGGGAACAAGGCGAAGCTTACGACGCTAAGTTTGGAAAGTGATTCGGTCCTTCAATTCCCCTCCTCCCTTTTTTTTTATCAGGTAAAAATGAAGAATAAATTGATGCTGGTTTTCCTTTTCTTCTGTCTCTGGATAGCTCCAGCGAGCTCTCTTCAGACTACTTTGAAAATGGAAGATATTCCTCGCATCATGGAGAGGTTTTTTGCCCTCCATATAGAAAACAAAGAAATGAGCCCGACATTGATCAGGCGCTCGTTGAAGTTATATATCGAGCAATTTGACCCAGAAAAAGCCTATCTACTTGAATCAGAAGCGCTTCCATATTTAAAGATCAGCGATAGAAAAGCGGAAGAGATTCTTACCCGTCTTCAAAGGCGCGACTATAGCGATTATTTCGCTCTGAACGAACTGTTCCAAAGAGCGATTATCAGGGCCCAAGGGTTTCGGGGCGGAATTGCCGATCAGATCGTAAATCAGAGATTGAACATAGAACCGGGAGCGGTATTGCTCCAAACCAAATATGCTTTGACCGAGTCTGATTTGCTAGAGAGACAAAAAAACCGGATGATCCGGTTTTATCTTTTTCACAAGAACCGGACGAATTTAGATGGATCGGAAAGAAGAAGCAAAGTGTTTGCTCTTTTTGAGAAAAAAGTGAGAAGGATTGGAAACAACTATCTTTTCCTCACTGCCTCTGAAATGCCGATGACGGAAGAGCGGATGGAACATTTTCTTGCAATCCGGATCGTGAAAGTATTTGCAAAAAGTTTAGATACCCACACCTCTTTCTTTAGTCCTGAAGAAGCCTATGAAATGCGCATGACTCTAGAAAAGCAATTCGAAGGAGTAGGTGTGGTT
>CAYZHU010000030.1:0-14637 GCA_964477585.1 uncultured bacterium | reverse complement strand
CTATCCCGCAGCCATCTCTTTATACTGCTGAGGAGAGAAGAGAATTTATAGATGAGGCCCGAAATGAAATGCTCGCAGCGGAAATAGAAATCAAGGCATCGCAGAATAGCATTGAAGAATCTGTTGCTCAGGATCTTGAGAATTCGAAGCAGAAATTAAAAGAGAACGTTGTAACCGTTGCTAGTCCGAAAATAGAAACCTCTGAGACTTCTATCGAGCCTCAACAGGAACCTGATGAGAAAAAATCAGCCATTCTCACTCAGACAGAAATCGAGCGATATCATAATGAGATCGGTCCATCCATTCCCCCTTGCGTCCCACTCTGTTGTTCGTACAACCCTTATCCGGTTCCAAAACTCATTTCGGTGCGCCATATCGAACAAATCAATCATCAAAAGAGCTGCTTGCCTTATGCCACCAATTATTCTTCCATCGACATCCTCTTTGCTTCTGATTATTGCCCAGGACGCTTTATGCCGATGGTTGATTTTAGAGGACACCGATTTGATAACACCTCCTATGCATTTAATGTGGGACTTGCCGGCCGATACATCCCCGAATGCTCTAGCTGTTACTGTAAAATTCTCGGATTCAATGTCTATTACGACTACAGACAGGGATGTATAGGTTACTTCAGACAATTGGGTGGAGGGCTAGAAGTTCTCGGCACTAGATGGGACTTGCGCGCCAACGTCTATGCTCCATTTGGTCCCAAAAAACATAGCCATCGTTGTTTATTTACTTACCCAGGCGACTATTTTATTGAGAGAGAAGATATTGAAGAGGTCTCTTTTGCCTTTAACGCAGAAGTGGGCTACTACCTCTATTACGGCTGCGAATTCTCTCTTTATATTGCTGGCGGCCCCTATTATATCGCAGGAAGACAATGTGTTGATAAAACAAGAGGGGGAGAAATTCGGCTAAAACCACAATATAAAGATTATCTCGCAATCGATTTCAGCTATAGATACGATTCTCTCTTTAGAAGTATCTGGCAAGCAGAGATCGCTCTCTACTTGCCTTTATATACCATTAAGAATCAAAATTTAAGACCTTGCTGCTTAACCGACTGGCAAATCTATCAACCCATCGAGCGATTTGAAGTCATGCCTATCGGCCAACGGAGATGCCATCGCTTCAATTTCTAAGCGCTTTGCTGTTGCATTAACAACAAGTAATATTCCAAATCAGAGAGAAATTGCTGTTCTTGATTACTGTTTTGGAACATTCCAGAATCACTGGTGGTATTAAAGAGCTTATGAAACACTTGAAAGTCGATATAGCTGCCGCTTTTTTTAATCGAATCCCAAAATTCTACACCCTCATCAAAATATTCTTCGCCGCGCAGCACTTCAAATCGGGTCAAGAGATCGCGGTGATCTCTTTTCACTAATTGGTGAGGAGGCAAAACCTGCATCTCTTGATCCCCTTCTTCAAAATTCAACATCCGAACTTGGGCAACGATTGCGATATTTGGAGGGAAAAGGGTCTCTTCGCCATAGGCGTATTGCGGGTGCACATAGATAATTCTCTCTTCTCCTTCAGCCATACCGATTAACCCGAAGGCGATTCCCGGAATTAAGGAATTGACGTTCTCATTTTTGATCACGCCCCAATCTTTCGACTGTTTATCTCCTAAAATTTGCATAGCATATTGAAAAGAGACATTTTTCAATTTCGTGCTTGTGACATTTTCGGTCCCATTCTTGAGGATCTTGTAGTAAATCCCATTGGGAATCAAAGCGTATAGATCGTCTCGAGAACTTAGATGTTTGAAATATGTATCAGCCCTCTCTAAATTTTTGCACGCTTCTAGCTCCCTTTCTAGTTGAACGATCCCTTTTGATCGTTTCCATTCGGAAGGAACTGGCATTTGCTGTCCTTTTTCGCGCGCTTGCACTCCCTGTAGAAAGGCGCCCAATAGTTTTTTATCGCCAATAGTCTTTTGGATAACGCCCACTAATTTAGCTACAGTCTCTTCTTTATTGAGAGGAAGAGTTAGATTCTTTTGCTGCGGAATTCGGGGGATTTCCAATGTTTGAGAAACATTGCAAAATAATTTTTGCAGCACTTCGGGAAGAAAATTTTTGCTACCCGTAGCTTTCAGGATTTTTTTCCGAGTATCTTCTAAATGAGCCAGTAGATCTTTTGTTTCTCGTGAATCCACGCTGCAAGTAAAATTGGGAATTTTGCAAACGTCGAAAGATTTGACCTTGCCAGACTGAGCAACCATTTTTTCAAGAGTCCTCTCCTCATCCATCAAGGAACGGAATCCAAGCGAAGGAGTCAGGTTATATTTTCTTGGCAGCGCGCTGCAAGTTTTGCTGAGAAGCTTAGAGACATAGGGAAATTCTTCATTCCTATTGGAACCATTTGTTAGATAATCAACTCTTGTGCTGAGGATAGCATTCTGCGTCCCCTGTCCGAACAAGATCCCAAGCAATACTGAATCATTATTTAATACAGAGTAAAATTGACTTTTAGAAGCAATCAATTCGCTAAGGAGTTTTTCAGGAGTTAAGGTTGGCCCTAGGACATATTGAAAAAGAGGAAGGTTCTCTTTTACAGATTGTAAAAAAGCTTTCCGGTTTATGCAAACCATGTGACATTTGGAATCTTTTTCAAAACTGGTGAGGATATATTCTTTGTTATCCAATGAAAGATTGAAATCATCCCAAAGTTCTTTCCCTTTGATGATGGCTGTGGTTGTCGAATTCACTCCAGATAAAATCCGCTTCGTCGAGATGTCGTAAACTTCCACATTCATCGGCCGATCGCCATAGATTACATAACCGCTAGGCGATTCGATCAATTTTAGAAGAAAATTATTCAAGAGATTCTTCTGAGTAGTAGACAGATTGGGAAGCAAGTTTTCCTTAATTTCATTGGTTGCAGCCCCTGCCACAGAAGAAAAAACAAAAACACACAGAATAAGAAATGATTTCATAATCAGACCCCTTCACATCAAGCGCATCCTATCAAACAAAAAAATTTTTTGTCAAATAAAGTAAAAAACTAAAGTTCGTTATTCCTCCTGGATTAAGCTGTCTAGTTTTGCGAGGGGGAATTTTCGATTTGCTTCGGCCTGCTTGCGCCAGTTTTCTGGCAGATCTTGAATCTTCGCCAATCGATCACAGGCTTTCAGCGACTCCTCATAATGGCCGACATAGTAGGAACAGATCGATAGCTGAAAAAGGAGTCCGTAATCTTCTATCCAGTCCATATTGAAAAGGGTATCTTTTGCCTCGGGCTGAGCAATGAAAGCCCTCATTTTGAGGTATTCATAGGCTTTTCCATGTTCTTCTTTGTCCATGTACTGCTGTACTAGGTAATAGATCGGTTCAGCGCGATGGGGCCGAAAGCGGTGGGCCGCTAATAAGCTCTCGATCACAACGGAAGACGGAAGCCCTAGATCGCGCAACAATAATGCGCTCTGCAACATAGCCCAGAAAGTCTCCTCTTCCCAGCCTCCGATCTTGATCCGGTTTTGGTACCATTCGAGGGCTTTCCCTTTTTCCCCTGCGTCTCGATAACTTTCAGCCAGGTAGAAAGCATACCGGTCATTTTTTGGTTCTTTTTTTAGCGCCTCTTCTAATAAATCGATATTTTTCCAGAACTTTCTCTTCGGATCTTTCGCTCCTGCGCCTCCTTCCAACGTCATATATCTGACGTTTTCCAATGTTGCGGATGTATAGGGAAAATCGAGGGCGAGATATTCGTGCGTGACGCCGACCCATTTCCAAGGCAGGTCCATTTTTGCAAGCTGCGGCTTCAGATAGGAAAAGCTCTTGGATCCTCTCCACATATGATAAAGGTCGGCGCTTAAAGAAGTGAACTCTACGTCTGCGCCCATTTCGAGAATATCATCGGCATCCATGAAAAGAAGGTAATCGCCTTCTCCTTCTTCTTGAGCGAGTCTCAGAGCTTCTGTACGGGTTTCGCCCCAATTTTTCCAAGGCCGTTCAAACAATTTCCCTGGGATATCTTTCAGATGTTCGGTTACGATCTTTTGGGTTCCATCGGTTGAGCCCGTATCGACAATTACCCAATAATCGATCACGGGGATCACAGAATCCAAACATCTTCGGATCACATCTTTTTCATTCTTAACGATCATATTGAGACAGATTTTTTCTGCCGCCTCTAAATGGACGAAAAGAAAAACTAACCCTAAGACAACATGAAGCATTTACATCTTCTGGTTTTTAAAGGAAAAAATTTATGCCCAAATGGAAGAAAAAATACAAGAAAAAATGACGAACATATAAGTATCTTATAATAAATGATTTATAGATTTTAGCGACCGCTCTCATTAATCTACAAGATCTGCCCAATTGACTTAATTGGGTATGTTTTGTAGAATAAGACTTATGAGAAAGTTAAAGTACATGAAGCAGTTAGCGCCTTTCCATAATGTCCCCTTCTTTACCAGCGAAGAAGCAGAAAAACGGGGCATTCCTAGACACGCGCTTGCTTATTTGGAAAAAAGAGGAGATCTGGAAAGGGTTTATCCTGGAGCATACCGTTTCTCTGAATACGCACCAGAGGTCGAATTTCAATGGGAGAACTTAGGCCTCATCGCAGCTAGCATTCCTGAAAGCGTTATCTGTTTGATTTCTGCGCTCGTCTTTTATGATTTGACTGATCAAGTAATGAGAGAAATTTGGCTTGCAATTCCGCATAAATGTCATCCACCTAAACGGCCCAACACTAGAATCGTCAGAATGCGAAACATTGATCTTGGGAGGACTCGCGTTACTCTTGGTGAATACCAAGTACAAATTTTCGATAGAGAGCGTTGCATTATTGATGCTTTTCGTTATCTAAGTAAGGAAATCGCAATCAAGGCACTTCAAAGATATTTTCAAAGCAACGCTACTAAGCCTGACCCAAAAAAACTGGGCGCATATGCAAAAAAATTACGCGTAAACATAACTCCTTATATTTTATCCTTTACAACATGACAACAGATGCAGAGAAATCCTTTAAAGCCAAACTTCGCATAATAGCCAAAGAAAAAAATCGCGATCCTGCAGATCTTTGGCAAAGTCTTACATTAGAACGTTTTCTAGTACGACTAGCGAAGTCAGAATACTCGAAACATTTTATCCTTAAGGGAGGCATCCTCCTATCAAAATACATTGAAATTGGCAGAGAGACAACCGACCTAGATTTTTTAGCTCAAAAAATCAGCAATGAAACCAACAAACTGAAGGTCGTTTTTGAGACAATTGCCAACATTGATCTCCACGATGGTTTCTCTTTTAGGGAGATTAAAGTAAATGAACTTACACATCCGCATATGGGTTATCCGGGAGTGGAGATATCCATGATGGCCTATTTCGGTAAAACAAGGTTTAAGGTGGCTATCGATGTTGGATTTGGAGATATAGTCAATCCAGTCAAATACGCAATTCCTCTCACAACCTCTTCCAAGGGAGATCTTTTTGAACGAAGCGTCAGTCTATCTTGTTATCCTAAAGAATTCATTTTTGCAGAAAAGCTAGAAACAATTATCTACCGAGGATCATTTAATAGTCGCATGAAAGATTTTCATGATCTTTATTCTATGATTACCTCACCAACTTTCTCTTCTTTTCACGATCTCAAAGCGATCATCCGCCTGGTATTTGAGCATCGAGAAACCAAACTTGCATTACCTATCCTCTTTACAGAGGATGAAATGCTTCGAATGCAAAATTTTTGGAACGAGTATTTCAGAAGCCTACGTCCAGAGCATGTATCTTCCCTTCCTAGGAAGATTGCCGATGTCATTTCTAAAATCAACGGATGGCTTCGATCCAATACTGGGTTAAATGGATAGTCTCTTTTATAGCAGTAGCTTCAGCTGGTTCCACATGCAGGTTTGATTTCGAAAAATGTATAAATGGTCGTTTATTTTTATCGTTTCCTCATCTCCATCGAATCGGGGCACATTTAGAATGAAAACAGTGAAGTTCGTGTTTGGGAAGAGGCCTCTCAAAGAATCATACAGCTTGCAAGCCCACTCATCCGTCACGTCAAAATTGCTCGGATGGCTATACCAAAGGTTCTGAATGGAACGATCTGGATACACAGCTCGAATAAAAAAAACGTCCCCTTCATAGTCTTTGATTTGACGGAATCTATCAATCCTCCTCAGATATTTGGTTTTGAATTCATACAGCCTCTCTACGTTATAGTTTGCTCCTTTCCAATCTCCTTCATGAGAAAACTCTAAGTGATAATAAGTTTGAAAAAGAAGTCCGCCTCGATCTGCGACTAAAAATCGGTCATCCAAAAAATACAAAAAATCATCTTCAAACAGCTCCACTAATTTTGGAAAATCAATGGATAAGATCCAATCGAATGGATAAGCGGCTTTTCTTATGCCCGATTCTCTCAGATAGCCGGTCAGGCCGCAGTTGCAGCCGAGACTCACAACCAGCGGCTCTTCTGCAAAGAGGGAAAGGCATAAGATGAAAAAAGAAGAAAAAAATCTTGAAAATTTCTGCACGCGTACGTATAACCTCCATCTCAATTTGGTGGAATTATGTTTTTAAAAGCCTGCTTTTTTTTCCTCTGTATGTTTGGAGTGTATTCAGAAAATCTGCCGCGCATAGATCGGCATAAATTCGATGATGTCTTACTGATTGTCAACTTCAATCATCCCCATTATCAATCTATTCCGTTCATCCGTTCTCTGTATCAACCTCTTTTCCCCAACATTGTTTTTTATGGGGAAAAAGCTGACCCCGAAGTCAATCAGGCAGACCTCTATTTTGGAGTCTATTGCACGAGAGTCATTGCAGATGCATTGGCCCGCTTCCCGAATTACAAAGGATACATCTTTTTGCAAGACGATTGTATGATGAACGTTTGGAATTTTGCAAATCTGGATCTCGATCGATTATGGCTTGCCATTTCCAGATACCCCTATGCCGGTTCCAACGTGGACCCTCCTCCTCCTTCCTGGGATCCCCAGTTTGATAAGAAAGAGGGGCACGAAGAATTTATCCATGCCTCCATCGATGGGAATTACAGAGAACATTGGGGATGGTGGGTTCCCCATGTCTATGGACTTCTCTCTATCCAAAAAGCAGTCCCTTTTTTAGATGAAGAAGCCTTGAGCCGATTGGTAGAGAATGTCGGGAAAAACACGGTAGTGGCCCAAACGTGCGACATGTTCTATATCCCTCAAAGGCTCAGAAATCGAGCGATTGTATTGAGCCGAGTCTTTTGGGATGTCTTCTATGAAATTGCCGTTCCTATGATGTTCTGCTGTCTTGATTCCATTCAAAATTGGGAAATCATGAAAATGTACTGGGGATTTACACAAGAGCATTTTTTAGATTACCGCACTGATTTCCACTGGCTCCATCCCTTAAAATTCTCTAAGGAGGAACATCGGGATTTTGTCTTCGAAAAACTCAATGACTACTATAAAACTTTAAATGAATAAAGTTCTTGTCTGTCTTGCATTCGTTTTAGCCGTTTTTGGTTCAGATCAATGGATTGTGGTGACTACAATACAGGCGCCCACTCCGCAGCTTTGTAAACTAGCTCAGCTGCCAGGCTGGCGTCTTGTGGTTGTGGGAGATCAAAAAACCCCTCTGGATTGGCATTTAGACAATTGCGATTATTTAAGTCCTCAAAAACAGTTGGAGTTGGGATACGAACTGTCTAACCTTTTACCCTGGAATCATTATTGCAGGAAAAATATCGGCTATCTCTATGCCATTGAGCACGGGGCAAAGGTCATTTATGAAACCGATGATGATAATGAGCCCCTTGATGAATTGAGATTTTGCGCAGCTGAAAGCGAGCTTTCCTCTCTCTTTACTTCGAACTCGTGTCTAAATATTTATAGTTATTTTGGCTGTCCGGAAATATGGCCGAGAGGATTCCCATTAGAGAAAATTGCGGATGGAAATGATTTTCAAATCCGCAGCCCCTCTTTTTGCTCGATTGGGATTGAACAAGGAGTCGTAAATGGCAGCCCAGATGTAGATGCGGTTTTTCGGCTTACGCAGAATAGGCAGATCACATTCAAACCTCAGGCGCCATGCTATTTGCCAAAGGGCATATTTTGCCCTTGTAATTCGCAAAATACATTTTTTCACAACAAAGCCTTTTTTACTCTTTATCTTCCTAGTACAGTGTCCATGAGGGTTTCCGATGTCTGGCGCGGATATCTCGCTGAAAAGTTGCTTTGGAATCAAGGGAGCCATTTGGCTATTTCGGGCCCCAATGCCGTCCAAGAGAGAAATCCCCATATTTTCATCTCCGACTTCTCATCAGAGCTCGATCTATATCTCAAGGGATCGGATTTAATTAACAGTTTAATGAAATGGGATTCGGAAAGCGGGGATCCTTGCATGCAAATGCGCCAACTTTATCAAGACCTGATCCAAGAAGGTTATTTCCAAGATAGAGAACTCCTTTTATTGCAAGCTTGGCTCAGCGATTTAAGGAAAATAGACCGAAGAGGACGTGCAAGAACGATCAATAATGGAATCAAAGATTATCAGGGGTGGTGCCTAGAAGAAAAAGCAGATTTGATAATCGATTTGATTCGGGATCAAAAGCCTCAAGTTTGTGTCGATCTGGGGACTTTCGGAGGAGCGGCTTTATCTGTAATTGCCAAATCATTGGCAGATAATGGATCGGGGATTGTTTTTGCTGTCGATGCTTGGTCCAATAAAGAAGCGGCAAAAGGATTTCAGGAAGGTTCCCGGCTTTATGAATGGTGGTCGAAAATTGATTTAACCCAAGTCTATTTTCAATTTTTGCAGCAATTGAATATCGATCATTTAAAAGAGATATGCAAAGTCTATAAAAAGACCTCGGCCGAGGCTTCTGCTCTTTTTCAAGAGGAGAGCATCGATTTTCTTCATATCGATGGCAATCACAGCGAAAACGGCTTTTTTTCCGATGTCTACAACTACTATCCTAAAGTGAAAGAAGGGGGATATATTCTCCTCAACGACGCCAATTGGGTATCAGCGAGAAAAGCGGTGATCTATCTTTTAGAAAATTGCGAGCTTTGCATTCCTTATCATGAGAAGATGACTTATTTGCTTTTTAAAAAAAGTTCCCAAGTAGAAAAAATCGCAGACCAGCTCTGGAGATAATTTGATTCTTCTCACTTTTCTAGCGATAAAATTATTTTGGTGGAGCCCAGATGACAGCACCATCAATTTTGGGGATCATCTATCGAAAATTTTGATTGAGAGGATCCTTCAGAGATCGATCCCATGTGAAACTTTTTCCCACCCTCCTGAACCCGTTCTTCTTGGCATCGGCTCTCTTCTCGAGCATGCCCAAGATGGAGATTTAGTTTGGGGATCTGGGTTTTTATTTGAGAATCATGATGAATGGAAATTTCAGAATATAGATGTTCGGGCTGTGAGGGGGCCGTTAACGAGAGAAATTCTCCTAAGCCGAGGGATTGCCTGCCCCGAAATCTATGGAGATCCAGCTCTTTTATTTCCTCGCTATTTTCCCGAATTTAAAAGGGAGGAAATCGTCTATGATTACATCATTATCCCTCATGTGGCAGAGATGTATCTATTTCTTCCTTATAAAAATGTCGTTTATCCGACTGAACCATGGGATCAAATCCTCAGAAAAATCTTACAAACCAAGCTAGTGATTGCCAGTTCTCTGCACGGACTTGTTTTAGCAGAGGCCTTTGGAGTGCCTGCGAGAATGTTGATGATGAATCTCAATACGTCGCTTTTTAAGTTCCGAGACTACTATGCCGGGACAGGAAGACCCTCGTTTCAATTTGCGACGTCTGTGCATGAAGCTTTGCGCATGCAGGGAGAGGTTCCCCCTCAGATCGACTTGGATCTATTAGCTCAAAGTTTTCCTTTTAATGGTTATCGGAAGGAAGAGTATGGTCCACGGTGACAAGGCTGTGATTGAGTCCATACATTCTTATGGAGGGGATGAGCCAATAATCACAGTCATAAGGGAGAAAAATCGCGTGCTGGCTGTAATAATCCAATATTTTTTTTATTCCTGACCTCCGAAGGATCATCGAATAGCTTCCATAACGGATGCCGATTCTAGAGATATTTTGAGTAATTGGATAAGAAGCTCTGAGATAATGGGAAAGAGGCAAAATGGTCAGATCTGGCCGCATGGCGAGGGCCCGGCAAGGGACGGGGTTGCCGGAAGGATCTTTTGAATCGGGATCGGTAAATAAAATGTCCCAATCTGGATCGATTTGATCCAACTCGACGATCAAAGAGGATAATTGCCTTAGATCATCGAGAACTTGAATATCGTCTTCCATCACCCAAATCGTTTGATAATTCGAACGATAGGCATCTTGAAGCACGGAAAGATGACTGAGGAGACAGCCAATCGCTCCCCGCGTGATCCCTGTGCAAAAATAGGTAAGGTCGGGATCGGTGATAAACTCGATGTTTTTATGCTCGATCCCATCGATTTCTCGATAGACTTTTCCCATGAATATTTTATTTGCGATGGGATCTAACAATTTGACACCTAGTCTGTTGAGAGTTTGTACAGATAAGTCCCACCCGTTGATAGCGCTAAAACGAAAGGGAACAAGACCATATTGTTGCAGTTGCATTGAGGAAGCCGCAAATTTTTCGGGCCTTTGGTCTAGACTGATCATGTAAATATAATCAATGGGGGCGATAGAGATTGCGGTCGGTTTATTTTGAATGAACTGTAAATGATCTTGGATCGAAGGAACGGCAAACGTAGCGACCGGCAAGGGATTCATTTCAGGATTGAACTGAATGCTGTTGACAAATCCATCGTAGATTTCTTTTTTTAAGAAAAAGTTTCCCTGCTTCCATTGCGTGCAGAGGACAAAATCCTTGGGTTCGACTAGACTTGAAGTGAATAGAACCGTTGCGTTTTTCAAAAGATATTCATAGACAACGCCATCT
The DNA here is from genome assembly GCA_964477585.1 of uncultured bacterium. Classification (GTDB taxonomy): domain Bacteria; phylum Chlamydiota; class Chlamydiia; order Chlamydiales; family SM23-39; genus CAYZHU01. The sequence goes on along the minus strand of CAYZHU010000030.1, from coordinate 3,727 downwards.
GCCCAGACAAAATCGACCTTTCTTCCAACGCGCAAGTACCCTTCTAAAGAATCTATGATCTTTGATTGAGGCCAAGCTTTTTTGTATTGCTCATAAATTTCAGGTCTCGCCTCCAGCAAAAGAAGGATAGGTTCAGGAGGAAGAAAGTGAGCCATGACCTCTAAGCTCTCTTTATCATTTTTATGGGCAAATAAACCCATATTTGAAAAAAGGGAAGCGAATGGAAAGAACAGACTAGTTTTTAAACCAATACATTTGGCCAATTTCAGAAGCATTTGGATCTTTGTCCCTTTTTAACTCTCCTAAATACTCGCAGGGCAGTTTTCTAGAGAGGTATTCTGTATAAGTTGTTAAGAGGGGCGATGCATCTGGAGCGACTTCGATTAGAACCTGATCTCCCAAGCGTAATATGGAATTTAAAATCTCTTTTTGCTGATCAAAATCGGGATGCATTTGATGGATGACCAGAAAGGCGATAATGACATCAAAACGGGGATATTGTTCTAAATCTTCTAGGCTAATCTCTCTTCTGAGTAAATAGATATTCGTTAGCTGTTTGTTTAAGCTGCATAAATCGGAAAGGAGGCTTCCGTGATAAGAATAATGGGGAGTATCTTCTTCGATCATCGTGCAAAATGCATCGGGAAAGTCGTGGGCGATTCGAAAAGTAAAATACCCTTGCGCTGCGCCTATTTCTAAGACGGTGAACGGCTTTTTGTAAGAAGCAAGAATTGGCTTTATCCTTTCATAGCGAGGAGCGCAGTGTTGCGTGCCGATGGCCACGACCTGATTTTCGATTAAGATATCTTGATATGTGGGAGAGGGATACTGATTTAAAAGGGACGATTCAACTAATAAAAGCGAAATCATTTTCCTACCGGCACTAGAGATTTTTTCAATTCTTCTCGATCGAGCGTTGCGATCCAAATTTCACAATCATCTTTCCCATATGCCACATGGATATAAGGCCCATCCACCGCAAACCCTCCGGGGAAAACGACTCTTTTTTCTCGATAGGAGGGAGTGTAGAAATCCTCTGCCATGATGGGTTGGGGAGTCATTTTTGTGATTTCAAAGGGAGGCTTGGGGGAAAATGTATAGGCCCCCATAAAGTAATGCCAAAGCTTCCAGTCGTATGAGGCTGGCGATCTGATTTTAGCCGATGAATGGAAAAAGGCTAGGTATTCGCCATCGACCAACTGAGCCTCGGAACTGCCTCTTAAAGAGCCATAAACCCATTGGATAGAGGGCGTTGTTTTATAAAGGGAATAGCAGGCTCCATTTTTCAAATTGGACGAAAGTATTTCATGGGGATTTACCGAATAAATGAAATAGAGACCATTTTGCCACTCAAAGGGGACCCAGTTTTTCTGTTGCCAGGTGGAGTGGTATTTTTCTTCAAAGAAGAGTTTTAGAGGAGAGGAGAGTTGGAAATGTCCATCTGCAAGAAAAAGCTCTGCGATGAACATGTCGCGCCGTTTTCCTAAGTCGAAGAAGATCTCATCGACATTGTCGTTGTAGATCAAAAATAGTTTGTCTCTATAGTTAAAAAACCGGGCATCTTCTGCTTGCGAGGGCGTTTTGCTTTTTTTGGGCCGCGTATTGAGCAACTCAGGCTCGCTCACCGGATCTAGAGATTCATCGAGAGCTACTATCCAAATTTCCGAAAGCCACGGTTGATTGGATCGGTCAGGGCAATATCTAAAAGTCAGGAGAAATCCTTTGTCTATTTTTACAATAGAGGGATTGAAAGCATCTGGAAATCGGTCAAAGGTGATTTTTCTAGTTGCAATGACAATGTTTTGATCCGTTTGATCAAAGATGTCAACGATCGCCGCATATTGAGAAGAGGCAAAAAGAAGGAGGAGACATATTTTTCTAAACATCTTTAGAAAGGGGGGTAGATAGTAGGTAAAGGTTGAAGCATGGATCGAATCTCTGTCAAGTCAACGAAGGAGAGGAGGGCTTCATGGTCTTCGATACCGATCGGCAGGATCAGTTGGGTTCCTTCATGATTGATCGTCATGCTGAGGCAGTATTCAATTCCTGAATGATGAAATATAAATGGTTTAGAGACTTTATTAACGATGAAATTTTGATCTAGGTATACGAAGCGGTGCAGATAGCAGCGAGTGTAATCGGGAAGCTGGATAACCTCATGTATAAGCATCAGATATCCCCCATCGAATTCGATGGGAGCTGCTGACCCGCGAAACCGGGAAAAGTCATGCTCTTGGCTATGTTCGATAATTACTGTAGTCTCCCCCGTCTCGAAATTGGGCTTCAAAACGATGAAAGGATCCGAAGAATAGACCAAACAAAGTTCCCCATTTTTCATGAAGGGAAGCCAGTTTTTTTCATGCCGATTGGGATCAGGACCTTTCAAGGGGACCAATTTTTCTACTTTTACAGGCCGCTCAAACGACTCTTCCTTCATTTTGCAAAGAGAGATTTGGATGGCGCCGCTCGGATTTGTATCAAAAGTAGAGCAGGTGAACCAAGAGACTCCGTCTATATCGAAGATGCGGCAATCTTCAAGCCCTTTCACGATATAATCGCGGTAACTTTCCCGCTCTAAATCCTCAATGATTTCGTGCTGTGCGATTTTGTTGAAAGCGCGGTCGTAATGGACAAGAAAATTTCTCGTCCTGAAAATCCCTTCAGCATCGTTGGTATGGAAATGTTTTGCTCCCATTTGAGTGTAATTGACCGATCTGCAGATCAATTTATAACCATTTTCTGTCTTCTGGATCGATGGATTCATCGGATAATAGGTTTCCTCCGAATCGAAATGGACCAAGGGAAGCGGGATATGGATGGGGATGTAGCGCGCTTTGAGATTTTGGACATAAAAGAGGATGTTTTTATATCCCTGTTCCCGAATGTGGTAAGGCGTATCTTTTCGAAGGAGGAGGTCGCTCGAAGCTGCATATCCTTCCTCTTTGTACCTAGTGTAATAGGCAGAAATGGAGATCTCTTCATCGAACTGATAGTCGTGTAGAGGGGCAGAGGGAAAGAGACTCTCGTTGCCTGTTTTGGGGATGCGTAAACCATGTCTTGCGAACATATAGGCTAAATCGGATTGGCCATGCGCCCGGTAATAAGTTGCGATTTTTCGGAGCGACTCTGCTCGAGAAGGATCGGATTGGTAAGCCTCAAGATACCAATAAAGGGCGTGAACCCAGAGTCCCATTTCCTCATTGCACTCTCCGATCATGAATTTAGAAAACCAAACGGCCTCCGGGTCACCCCCTTTTCCGATCCTTTTTTTATAAAAACTGATCGCCTCATCGTATTGCTTTAACGACTTGTAGGAATGGGCTAGATTTAAAAGATAGTACGAATTCTCAGGGTCATTTTTAAGAGCTTGAGTGTAAACTCCTATATTTCGATTGAGCTTATCCTTTTTATATTGATCCTGTTGGCTTTTTATCAGATCTATTTGCTCTTCTTCCGTGAGGTTCGAATCTTCCTCGTAGGCCACTGGAATCATCTCTTCGAAGACCAACGTCCTCGCCTTTTTCATCGCATGCCCCCACGTGTCATTTCCAATGCCTTCAGGAGAAAGGGAAGCGCGGAAAAGGCGGGGATGATAATTATGGCAGGAAAGGGTCGATGACTTTTCGAGAACCAAATAGGAATCGTCAATCAATTGTTCATTAAAATTCGACTCGGGTGACAAGCTTTGCTCGGCATCAAAGAACAGAAGATACGATTTAGATAAGGA
>CAYZHU010000029.1:0-14828 GCA_964477585.1 uncultured bacterium | reverse complement strand
GAACCAGGTGACATAATCGACAAATTCCAAGGCAGCCATCATCTCAAGGCGATACTGCAACGGGATAATCGGCCGGTTCGAACTTTTATATTTTTGGATGGAGGCATCGGAATTGAGAGCGACAAGGAGCCTGTCAGCTTGTTTGGCTGCTTCAGAAATGATGTACAGATGACCTGCATGGAGCAGATCAAATGAACCATTCAAAGTCGCTATCGTCAAATTCCGGGTGCGTAAAGAGGCAATCTTCTCTTCAAGCCTTTCGGGAACGACTACCTTTTTTTCCACCCACTCGGGTCTCATGCTTTACCTTCAGATCGGGGAATGAAATTTTAAATACTTCATCGTACGAGTCGACAAAGTGGACTTCCAATCCTTTTTTCAGATATTCGGGAAGTTCATCGTAATCGCGCAAATTTTCTTTCGGGAAAATCAAGACATTGAGCTTGGATCTTCTAGCGGCGATCAATTTTTCCTTCAATCCTCCGATGGGCAAAACTTTTCCCGTAAGGGTCAATTCGCCAGTCATTCCGAGATTTTCCCGGATCGGGTGATTGAAAAGAAGAGATAGAAGCGCTGTGACCATCGTGATCCCTGCAGATGGGCCATCTTTTGGCGTTGCCCCTTCCGGAATGTGGATGTGGATCTGAGATTTTTCGAAGAAGGGAACCTCGGGAGCCGCTTTTGACGCAAATGTATGGGCAAAAGTCCAAGCGATCTGAGAAGATTCCTTCATCACATCGCCTGCTTGGCCCGTCAGCTTCATCTCTGTCTTTTCAGCAGGATATTTAACCGTTTCGATATAGAGGGTAGCCCCGCCAAGCGATGTCCAAGCAAGCCCTGTAGATACTCCAACAGGATTTACTTTGTAATATCGATCGCTTGTAAAAATCGGCTTTCCCAGATAAGGAGTGAGGTTCTTCTCCGAAATAGTGGCCTTCTCTTTTTTCTTCGCCTTCTCGGGACCGCGGGCAATTTTTACCGCCACTTTCCGCATGATTTTCTTGATGTTGTTCTCAAGAGTCCGAACCCCCGCTTCACGCGCATAGCCATTGATGATGTGGGCAAGCCCCCCTTTGGTGAACACCACGTCGGAAGCTTTGAGCCCCATAGTCTTCCGGTTCCTTGGAACGAGATATTTGCTCGCAATTTCGATTTTTTCCGCCTGGATATATCCAGAAAGGCGGAGCATTTCCATCCGGTCCTTGAGAGGCTCTGGAATCGTATCCAATACGTTTGCAGTGACAATGAAGAGAACGTTCGACAAGTCGCAAGGGACATCGAGATAGTGCTCTAAAAAGTCTTTGTTTTGTTCTGGATCTAGCACCTCGAGAAGGGCCGAGGCTGGGTCGCCGTGATAGCTCGCCCCCATTTTATCCACTTCATCGAGCATTATAACTGGGTTCATCGTCTGGCAAGACTTTAAAGCCTGGACCATTTTGCCCGGCATCGCCCCGATGTAGGTCCTACGGTGCCCTTTAATTTCCGCTTCATCTCGCATCCCTCCTACCGAAAAGCGGTAGAATTTCCGGTTCAAAGCGCGGGCTACGCTTTTTCCGATGCTCGTTTTTCCAACTCCCGGCGGACCGACGAGACAGATGATGCTCCCCTTGACGCCGCCCGTTAATTTGCCAACGCCGATGAACTCGAGAATCCTCTCTTTGATGTCCTTCAATCCATAATGGTCGTGCTCGAGGATTTTCTCCGCTTTTTTCAAATCATGGGTCTCTTTGCTGTAGATGCCCCAAGGGACAACAGTGAGCCAATCGACATAGTTGCGGCAAACCCCATATTCGGCCGATTGGATGTCCAAAGCGCCTAGCTTATCCAGTTCCTCCCGGATCACTTTCATGACCGGTTCAGGGACATTCCTCTTCTTGATCCGATCTTCGAATTTCTCAACATCAACCGTTTTGTCATCCTTTTCCATCCCGAGCTCTTTTTTGATCGCTTTAAGCTGCTCGCGAAGGAAAAATTCCCGCTGTGTTTTTGAAATCGTCGCCTCGATCCTCTGGTTGATCGTGCTTTGAAGCTTGCTGATATCGAGCTCTTTTTTCAGAAGAAGGAGCCCCTTGTCGATCCTCTTCTCAATATCGAAGGTTTCCAAAACATCTTGGAGCTCTTCCCTTGTCGCCGTCGTGAGAGCTACGGCAAAGTCGGCTAGCCTGCCCGGCTCGGTAAAGTCAGAATGGCCCAAGAAAATTTGGAGTTCTTCTTTAAAGAGAGGATTGAGCTTGAGAAGCTCTTTGATAGTCGTGATGATGCTGATGGAATAGGCTTTCAATTCCCTAGACAAGTGCTCAACGGGGGGATCATCGTGGTAGCGGACTTGAGCCAAGAGATGCTTGCTCTTCATCGGCTTTTCGATCATCACCCTTTTTTCCATATTGAGGACGACCTGCGCTCCCCCCTGTTCCATTGGGATGATCCGCAAAATGCGGGCCACCACGCCAACTGTGTGCAGATCCTGGAATCCGAGCTTATAGATATTGACATCTTCCTTCAGAGTGAGGAAAAGCCCTAAACATTTGTGATCGGTCTTGGCCACAATCTTCAACACTTCGTAATAGGCGCCTGGCTCAATCACAATCGGGGCCGCCATCCCAGGAAAAAAGGGACGGCGGTTTAAGGGCAAAATATAGAGTTGTTCCGGATAGGGAAGAACGGGCAAGAGGGCCTTACCCTCTTTTTTCTGCAAAACTTCCGCTTCTTCTACATCCGAATCTTCTGATAAAATCGGCTCTACTTTGTCATTCTCGTCGTTCAAATTGACCTCAAAAAGGATCTACTCTACCATCTTTTTTAAAAGAATGGAAATCCTATTTTGCATACACTTTGCTCAACCGGCCTAAAGCCAGAGCAGCAATGAAGAGACCGAAATCTCTTGCAGCGATATCGTAGTAATTTTGCAAATCGATCAAATTCGCAATAATCACTAGAAGCCAAAGAGCTACTATATAAGAAAAAAGGCGCGGTTTTAGGAGTACGCCTAGCCCTGCGATCACTTCGACAACCCCCACAACCATCATCAACCCATCTCCGTGCCCGCCAACTACTTTTTGGGCAAAAGGGGACAGATACATAGTCCAATGGGTCAATAAATTAAAAAATTTATCCAGACCTGCGGCGATCGGGATGACGACAAAAGCAAATTTTAATAGATAGTAGGCCTGACGAGCTGGCCCTGCATGGGAAATATGTTGTTCTTCCATAGTACACCTCTCCTTTGTTCCCTTTTTTCAAGAGTTTGTTTTTTTTGGAAGAAAAATCTTCTGTGGTATAATGAAAAGATATGAAGCTCTTGATCCTAGAAACAAGCTCCGAAAAGTCAGGGATTCTCCTCGCCGTCGATGGGACGCCGCTCGCCTTCCATCAAATGGGCGGGGGGCCCGAGCTCTCCAAAAATTTAGGCCTGGAGACAGACAAACTCCTCACCACGTACAAATTCAAACCCCATTTAATTGCAGTTGGCGCAGGGCCAGGCTCTTTTACCGGGATCCGGGTGGGAGCTGCCCTAGCAAAAGGGCTAGCTTTAAGCTGGAATATCCCTGTGACGGGGTTTTGCAGCCTTATCCCTTTTATCCCTGACGCAAGCGGTCCCTTTGCCGTCCTTGCGGACGCCAAACGGGGAAATTTTTACGCCCTTTTCGGCTCCCGGGAAAAAGAAAAAATCACCTTTGGGAAGGCGGAATTGATCCCCAATACCGACCCTCGCCTCAAACAATCCCAGGCGATTCTCACCTCGGAAACAGGCCTCAACTTAAACCTTCTTTCCCACCTGGTTTATAAGCAATTTCTTGAACAGGGCCCCATCCCGCTTGAGTTAACTTATCTCACATCTCCTTGAACAAAACTCAATTATATCAAAGCCAGCTCGTACTTAAAATACTGAAAATTAAACACCGAGTACACCGAGAATCACCGAGGAAGAATTGTTTTTTCTTGATCTCTCGGTGTAACTCGGCGAAAAATTTTATTAGGATAGGTTCTTATCTGTAATTAATTAGAGCGAGCATTTGATCTCCTGGAGAAGGAGAAGATGAGATTTCTTTATCCATTACATAGACAAGCTGTTGACAGGTTGCAGTATCGTTCATTTTCCTTGCGGCCTTTAGAGTTAAGCTCATAGCCCAAGCGCGGAAGTCTTCCGCTGGGATTGTTTGGAGCGCTTCTACGACTGAGCTGCGTTCAGTAAACTTACATAGATCAGAAAGAAGTTTTTCGTAATCTTCATCTGAAACACTTTGCAAGCCCATCACAATGGCCCAGGGGACATTATCCTTTCCTTTCTCGTCATCTTTTGAAGATAATGCTTTGATGCTTTCCAGCATGTTAGGGATTCTAGAGGGGTCGTAAATAGCCAAATATCCCCAGGCCCAAGCTGCAAAACAATCGTTGGGCTGTCCTTCCAAAAGAGCTTCTATAATTTGGGCTATTTTTGAAGGATCTTTTCCTCTCTCCATAGCTGACACAAGAACCCGGCCGAATAGCCAAGCGGCCTTTGTTCGATCAGATGGTATTTTCTTTAAAATCTCGTTTACATCGGCAGTAGGATCGACCCCATAACTATTAAAAAAATCTATTTCCAATTCATCGGCCCTATTGTCATTGAGCAGAGACGCCCCTAGAAGAGGGATTGAAATTTCATAGGGAGACTGGGGATCTTGATTTAGGATTTGGTCAAGAAGTTGAACAGCTTCGTCATTATTTTGTTTAGATTGAACTAAACCATTAAATGTTATTCTTACCGTCATTTTAACCTCTTTTTTTTAATTAATATTATATGCCATTTATATATAAAATTGAACTAAAAACATTCCTTTACAAGCAATCTAAGAGGGTGTCTACAAAGTCAGCGGTCATGCAGATTTTAAGGCATTTTTGATGAGATTTTGCAGGACTTGATCTCGACATACGCTGAAACCATAGGCGAGATCTAGACGTGCAAAAGATCGCAAAAAGGGCTAAAAGATGCGATCGATCACTTTGTAGACACCCTCTAAACATCTGAGTATATTTTACATCTCCTTGAACAAAACCAATACGTCCATTAGAATAGAGGCAAAAACTTTAACCCATGAGGGATAATGCCCAGTGTAAAGGTACGAATCGGCGAACCGATTGACAAAGCTCTACGCGCTCTAAAGAAAAAACTTGATAAAGAAGGGATCATGAAAGCTGCTAAAGCGCATCGATTCTACGATAAACCATCCGTAAAGAGCCGGCTTAAATCAAAAGCGGCTACAAAACGGACAAAAACAGCTATCCGCCGCGGCTATTAATTTAAGTTTTGGTTTCATCTCCTATGAAAGATTATTACGGCACCTTGGGTGTTGCGAAAGAAGCTACGCCTGAAGAGATCAAAAAAGCTTATCGGAAAAAAGCATTGGAATGCCATCCCGACAGAAATCCGGGTGATCCCAAGGCAGAGGCCCTTTTTAAACAAGTTTCCGAAGCTTACGAAGTCTTAAGCGATGAGAATCGGCGCCGGATTTACGATCAATATGGGGAAGATGGGCTCAAAGGGGCCGGAATGGGCCAGGGTGCTAGCGGATTTCCTGGAGGATTTTCCTCCATGGAAGAGGCGCTCCGGACATTCATGGGCGCTTTTGGCGGAAGGGGCGGCGGCGGAGGCGGCGAATCGATTTTCGAATCGTTCTTCGGCGGCGGCATGGAAGAAGAGGGCCCCAGGCAAGGGACGAGTAAAAAGGTCCATATCCGAATCAGTTTTGAAGAAGCGGCCCGCGGTACAGAAAAAGAAATTGTGATTTCCAATTATGTGGCTTGCAATACCTGCGGCGGCAGCGGAGCGAAATCGAAGAATGGGATCAAAACATGCGCGGCTTGCCAAGGAAAAGGGCAGATTTTCCAAAGCCGAGGCTTCTTCAGCATGTCGAGTCCATGCCATCAATGCGGCGGCGCAGGCCGCGTGATCACCGATCCTTGCAAAACATGCAATGGGATGGGGCGGAACAAAGACAAACAGAAGATCAAAATCCGAATCCCCGCTGGAGTCGACAATGGGATGCAGCTCAAAATGAGCGGCTATGGAGACGCCGGAGAAGGCGGAGGGCCTGCCGGAGATCTTTATGTAGGGATCGAAGTTGAGCCCCATGAAGCCTTCCAACGGGATGGGGACAATGTCTATCTCGATCTTCCCCTTACATTTACGGAAGCTGCGTTGGGCTCTAAAAAAGAAGTACCCACTCCTTTAGGCGAAGCGTGCCGGATCCAAATCCCAGAGGGAACTCAAACGGGCAAGTTACTCCGAGTCAGCGGGAAAGGCTTTCCCAATGTCCATGGTCAGGGACATGGAGATCTTCTCATTCGAGTATTAGTGGAAACGCCTGTCAAATTGAATGAGAAACAAAAAGAACTTCTTCGCTCATTTGAGACGCTAGAGAACCCGCAAAATCACCCACGCAGAAAAGGGTTTCTGGAAAAAATCAAGGTTTTTTTTTCCGAATAGGTCGGGGATTGTCGAAAAATAAAATAAACCGTTAGAAGGCTCTTAGAGTGGCTCAGATTTTGCGTGCCGCTGCGCAGAACATGTTGATAATAACATCTTCAAGCAGCTAAGCGCGAAAGCGGGGTCGCTATAATGTGCCTTGTAATGATTTAGGTATTTTTTGACAGTCCCTAACTTTACGAAATCGATTTTTTCGCCTTGTCGAGATCCGCGTTGAGGGCGCCCTGACTCCGATCGTCTGGATGGCTTTGATAAGCGGCGTAATCTTTTTCGATTGTTTTGTTCTGTTTTAGAAGTTCTTGCCGTTTCAATTCACGAGCCGTCTCATTCAAAACGACCATCGCTTTATCCATCACATCTTTGAATTGTTCTTTTTGATAGAGATTTTCCGACTTGGAATATTCTGTCAAAGCTCTTTGAAACAGGTCGGCCCCATGTCTATATTCCTGTTCATAGAGCTTTTTTTCTTCAGGGCTTAGCTTCCCTGCACCACCTATTCCCTGGATATCTTCAGCGCTCATACTCTTTCCCTCCGCACTCAAACCCTTACTTGTCAAAAATGTAAAAAAAGTTCAACATAAAACCTTTGGTGAGAAATTCTATGCGCTATCTTTTTCTATTGATACTTCCCCTATATTTGATAGCTCAAAATTATGAGCAAGAACCTCCTCCTCCGCCGCCGCCTCATGTCTCCCCCCAAAAAGTGCAGCAGCAACTCAATGAAGCAGAACAGCAATTCAACCGCGCTGTGAAGTTATTCAATCCTTGGTATACAGGTCCCCTAATCACCCCCTCTGCAACCATGGTCCCTCCTGGACAGATGATGTGGCAGCCTTATATCTACTTCACCGACAACTATGCCCAATTCAATGAAAAGCGAGAATCGGTCGACGCCCCTAATGAATTCATCATCAACCCCCAGCCTATCGTCGTCCAAATCGGGGTAACGCCTTCGGTCGATACCACAATCATATTCGGCGCGTTAGCCCAGTGGAAAGAGGACCGGTTTAGCGGAGGAGCGCAAGATCTCGTCCTACAACTTGGATTCCTGATCAACAAACAAACGCTTTATGTCCCCAAATCGAAATTCACCGTGTCGCAATCGTTTCCAACAGGCGCTTATAAAAACCTAAATCCGAGAAATTTAGGGTTAGACGGAACGGGCGCCGGCTGTTGGGGAACAACATTCTCTCTGACATTTGGAAAAGTGATGTTTTGGGACACGCTGCATCCGTTGAACACCCGCATCTCCTTTGGTTACAAGATTAACACTCCTGTAAAAGTGACGAATTTCAACTCCTATGGCGGTGGTTTTGGAACAAGAGGGGTTGTCCATCCAGGCCCGGCTTTCAATGTTGATTTGGGACTTGAGGTCAGCATCAACCAACCTTGGGTGGCTGCATTGGATATCGTCTACAACTTCCAACAGAGAACACCTTTTCATGGGAGGGCAGGGACGACCACGAAGGGTGGGTCAATCCCTGCAGCGACTGGCGGGGTTTACAACGATCAATTGAGTCTTGCCCCTGCTCTTGAATACAATTTCAACGACAGTATGGGGATTCTCTGGGGCGTCTGGTTCACGGTTTGGGGCCGCAGCGCACCTAATTTCGTATCAGGTATCTTCAGCTGGTATTGGGTATTCGGCCTGTAATTTGTATAACTCAGCTCGTACTTAAAATAGAAAATTAAACACCGAGTACACCGAGAGTCACCGAGAAAGAGTTGTTTTATTGATCTCTCGGTGTAACTCGGTGATCTCGGTGTTAAATAAACCGTTCATCTTCTTAAGCTGACTGGAGCATAGCCAGAATTTGCGGCATGGTTAAATCTTTACGAATCTTAGGATTGAAAATCTGTTCTAGAATATTACGTACAACAGGATTTGAGATATCAGAAAATTTTGGGTTTGAGTGCATTTTTTGATAATCTATAATGCCTTCCATTACCCTATCTTCATAATCCTCATCACTCTCATTTTCTCGTCTAGGATTTGAAAGCAAAAATCTATGCTCTGCATCATAAAGAGAAAACAAAATCAACCCAAAGGCCCAAATATCGTCTTTTTTATAACTGATTTTCCCTGGTAAATCCTTTAAGATAAATTTACATTTCTCAGGAGACCAATGTTTGCAATCCCCGTCGAAATCAGGACGATCTTGATCCATTTGTTTGGCATAACCAAAATCACCGACTTTTGCGCGCCAATCTCTTCGGATCGGATCCCTTATTAAAAAAATGTTTTCTCGCTTTAGATCCCGGTGCGTAAATCCTCTCTCATGAAGTATATTTATGCCATTTGCAATATCGATGGCTATCATTCGCTGTTGTGCAGCGGTAAATTGTTTTTTATAGAGTGCTTCAAATAGATCTCCGCCGTTGCAATTTTCCATGACCAAATAGGATTCATTTTCCATATCAAATGTAAAATACAGCTGCACGATATTCTCGCAGCCTTTGAATTCACCCATCACTCGTTTTTCATTTGCAATAGTCGCTCTTTGATCCTTATCAACAAAGGGACATATTTTAACGACGGAATCTTGGCCATTCCTTAAATCGATGATCAAATTGACTTTCCCAATATTCCCTTCTCCAATCTGACACAAGCGAAGAAACACAGTAGGCTTTCCCTCTGGATCTTTACAGACGAGTAAGGAGCGGACTAAACGAGGTTCCTGCTCTTCGCAGCGAATCCAACGATCTCCTTGCATTAAATCGATCTTAGCGGCCTCTTCAAGAATCAGATCCAGTTGCTCATCTGTGATCAAACTATTGGGAGAACACCTATTGATGCTTTCTTTTAAAGCGTCACGACTGATCAAATGAAACGGCGCACCTACAGAAACTCGGTCATTAAGATCTACCGCCATTGCCGATTCATCAGGCCTAACTGGCCGTGGAATAGCTCGTGGTGACGCAGTAGCCGGGACAAGTGGAGGCATTGGTGGTATTGGCCTCGCTGATAAAGCAGACACAGAATTTGCCATGAATAAAACCTTTTAATTTAAATTCAATCTATTTTGGAAGACCTACTTAAGCTCTATTTAATCCTTCCAAAATGGAATCTATAGTAAGATTGTCGCGTGAATCTTTAGTAAAGATTGCATCCAGAATACTGAGCACAACCCCATTGGATATTCCGGGAAATAGATGCTCATCTGGAGCAATTGCAACAAGTTTGGTAAATTCATTTAAGCGAATGAGATACTTGTTCAGATCTTCATCGGGTTGTATAGGATACAAATACTGACGTAGTAGATGGTCCTTATGAAAAAGCATATACAATATGCAGCCGAAAGCCCAAAGATCATCTTTCTGATAATCAATAGGTTGTCTGTCATTTTCGATCAGAGCTGTGCATTTCTCTTTAGACCAATAACTGGGAGTTCCTATGGAAGATGCGATCTCCATTGCATTAGAAACCCTTTCCAAATCGCCGATTTTAGCATGTCCATCTCTCAAAAGGATATTTTCAAGTTTCAGATCTCGATGAGCAAGACCTTGTCTGTGAATTGCTTGAAGGCCCTTTGCAATATCAATAGCCCACTTTAAAAGCACATCTTCGGTTAGAATTTGCTGAGATCCATTTTTTTCGATTAACTGGTAATATAGATCTCCCTCATTGCAATTTTCCATTCCTATATACCATTTATCGCCGGCATCGAAATCAAAATAGATCTGCACAATCTCTTTTTGATCCCTAAAACGATTCATCATTTCAATTTCATTTCTGATTATCACTTTTTCTATGAGCCATTCTTGTTGAGTTTTCCCCTTTTTTTTGCTTATTTTAACAGCTATGATCTTCTCATTTATTAGATCAATCATATATTTCACTTCAGCGCTACCTCCAGCTCCGAGACATCGGTCGTTGCCATTCTTCACATGAGTCAATAGGAGATAAACTGTGGGCTTTTGGTTTGCATCTTGTCCAACGAGGAGACTGCGAGCCAAATTGCATGCTTTTCCTCGAAAATAATGGTTTGCTGCTGGATTGACTAAGTCGATCTCTTGTGCTGTTTCTAAAAGTTTTTCTAGCTCATCATCAGTGAATCGGGAATCGAGACGGGGAGCATCTTTGGGAGCACATTCTTTGATTAATTGTTTCAATCGATTTTTTGAGACGATTGGAGCTACAACGCGAGGAGGAGCTAGCTGCGGATGAGGGCCGAGAGGAAGATCCTGTATCGAAGGAGAAGCAGGAAGTTCTCCCAAATTTCCAAAAGTGGGACGTGGGATAGGAAGTAAGTGAGCGCATTTTTTTATTAGCACTGGCCGAAGAGATGAATCCAAACGGAGAAGAAATGCAACTTCTTCTGCATTCGAACTAAAACGGGGCAGCAAACTTGCTTTTAGGATCCAAAATTCTTGTCCCGTCTGATCTTTAATCTCGATATATCGAGAATCGAAAAAAGGTTTGGTCGTCTCGGCTACAACCCAATGTCGTAGGTCTTCAAAACCCACAAAGGCGATACGAGGTTTAGCGCTCCCTTTGCTAGGGCCAAAGGGGGAATTTCTTATTTTGCAAGCCGGAGCTTTTTTAGATATTACTGAAACGTTAATACTTGTCATAAAGATATTATAATGTATTTAACTATTAAAAATAAATATAAAATAATAATGGGATAAGAAGTAAATCTTTATTGGGAAAGATGCAGGCGGACCTCCCACCCTCGTTCCATCCGCTCTTTCACTTTGACAAATTCCTCTCTATATAAGGGATTTGCTTTTGTAAGAGGGATCATTTCGCCGCCGATTTGAACCAATGGGTCTATCCCCCTGAATTTCAAGGAGATAAATCTATCTGGATTTTCCAGATCTAAGGAAAAAAGTTTTTCCGGATGCAAGGTCCAATCCATCTGCTTTTGGATCTCTTGATCCTCAGAGGCAATCAGCCGATTCCAAATCGAATCATCGGTCCCAAAATGGATCTCATCGGCCTCAATCAATCCGATTTCAATTCCCCTGCGGATCGCGCTACTTAAACTATGAGAAGTAAAGTAATTGCGAGCAGACCCCCAACAGTCCTGCGTCATAAAAAGGGAAAACAGGGCCATTTTTTCCACTAGATCCCGATTGGCAGCAATCCACTGTCCCTCCGCAAAACGGAAATCGTGCAGCAGCTGAATCGCCTCCTCTTTTGTCAAGAAACCCTGATAGAAGGCCCCTTGCAAATTGTAATCGATCCGATCTGCGCATAAACCTGGGAGTTCTTGATCCAAAGCGGTAAATTTTCCCGATTTCGGGTTGATATCGCTAATCCCATGCTTTTGTAAGATCTGTTCCAATCCCGATTCTTTTAGATACCAATCAAAGATCTCGTCCTGATGACAGCCTTTCGTCTGAAAATAGTAATCTCCTACATGAGAGAAAGCCGTGTGGGAAACGTCGTGCAAAAGTCCTGAGATCTGCTCTTCCAGAGACGTCCCATTCATTCTCAAAATAGCCAAGACGCCCAAACTGTGATCAAACCGGTTATATTCTTCTGAGTGGGTTGTATAGTAAGCGACCCCATATTGGTGAAGCAGTTTCAAACGCTGCATCGGAGCGCTCTCGATCAATTCCAAAAGCACCGGTTCCTCCACCTCGATCACCCCATAAAAGGTTTCGATCGGGAGAGAAAACAGGCAAGAGCACTGAAGTAAAAGTACCAACCATCTCATAAAAGGTGGGAATCGTAGTAAAAATGGGATCTTCGAGTCAAGAAAATGGTTTTGACAAAGGGAGGCAGATCGAATAGAATCTCTCCCTTATTTTAGGAGAATCATGCACAAATACTTACTTGCTCTCGCACTCTTTTCTTCTGCACTTTTTGGCGAAACGATTGGCCCTGTCGAATACACATTTCCCGGTTCTGTTCAGGATTGGGAAATAGTCGACGAGCTCAACGAAGATGAAACCATCTTTTATCTCTATAGCCGTTTAACAAACGATGGGAATGAATTTTTTGGAGTCAATTTTGAACCATCCTCTTCCACCCTTCCGACAAAGGGAGACATCATCAAAGAATTCAAAAACGCTTATCCGGATAGCGATATCCACGTGAAGATTCTCGATTCCAACAAATTTTCGATCCTATTTGAATGGTCTATTTCCGAGAACAAAGATTTTTTAGTTCAGGGACTAGGCCGCATCATCTCATCGAAGGAAGGGGCTGTTTCTCTAAATTACGCCACTTGCATAGAAAAAATCCCGACAGCTTCCCGCCGCTACTGGATCAAACTCTTCAAAGAGGCTGCCTTAAAGTGATTCTTTTTTTCTTCCCAGAGCGAAAAGGGGGACAGTCCCATTTCATATTTTCAGGGCCTTGCCTGTAGAATGTGCGATCACTTCACCCGCACCATTGCAGATCGAAGCCCTCATTTCAACCAACTTTCTTGACTCGTTCACGATTTCCCCTTTCACAAAGAGCTTCTCTCCGATCTTCGCCGGCGCTACATATCTCACAGTCATCTCAGCCGTCACCGCATTTCCGCACACAACTCCTGCAAGTCTTGTCATCGCCTCATCGAGCAGCGTCGCCAGAATCCCTCCGTGGACAATTCCTTTCCATCCCTGATATTTTTCCTCAGCGGCAAACTCCACAGTCATAACCTTCCCTTCCACCTTCCACGGAAGCCTCAGACCATCGGGGTTCTCCATCCCGCACGCAAAGCACCGGTGGTTATCGATCAATTCCAATTTTCTTTCCATCTTGTCCCGTTAGCAATATCAAGAAGGGCCTAAATTTTACTCAATTCTCATGTAAAATCCAAAACCATCCATCGATGACTTCGATTCTCAAGCTATTTTGCATAGCAAAACGGTGGACGGCCGTGCACACAGGAAATCCCGAGCCAGCCCCCCACCCCCAATCATCGCCACAAATGATCCCATGCCCTTTAATTAAAGGAAAATAGGCTGCAAGATCTGCATAAACGCTCTGTTCATCGTGAGACGCATCTACATAAACTAGATCGGGAATCAGTTTTTCTTTTTTGAACTCCTCAGCGGCGGCCAAAGTCGTCATTCGTTTGGGAATGATTTTATGAGTCAGTTTCGCATGGATCGTATTGGATAAAAATTGTTCATAAAGATAGGGGATTTCTACCGACTGCTGGTGTTCTGCGCTTCCCAACCAGTGGTCTACAGCAAATACTATCCCTCCAGAGGGTAAATGGCTCGCTATATGCCTCGTTGATTTTCCCAGCCAACAACCGAGTTCCACAACTGTTTTTACTCCCCTCTCTTTTATCAATTTTTCCATAGGGGCTGCATTGATATACATGCCCCGTTCATCGTAGGGTAGAATTTCTTTCAGGGTGTTGTAGGGAAAAGGAGGTTCCTTTTTTTCCAAATAGAACGGACCTCCTACGTCTGAAATTGCATTTGCCAGATTAGAAACGACATCTTCAGATACTGTATACATTTTGATCCCACGAGCATAAATCAGGTCCATGTCGTAGGGTAAGTACATTTGATGAGCCTTAAAAAACTGGAGGAGTTTTTTCATGCCGCTTCTTCGAATGATCATAGAAGCCGTCCCGTATCGATTCGCAATCCTTCGGAATTCAGGGCTTACATCTACCTTGAAAGAATAATCATTCTCATAAAGAAAAAAGGCATAGTCAGGCCGTTTCGCGGCTCCATAAGCAGGCGCATATTCTCCGTTTGCATTCCGAAAATCTCGATCCGTGAACAAAATATCCCACTGCTCTTTGCCAACTGTTTGATCTAGCTTTTCAATGAGATCGGGAAGAATCCTCGGATCGTGCATGACCTGAATATCGTCTTCCATGATCCAAATTGTTTCATATCCTGAGTCATAGGCATCTTGCAGGATCGAAAGATGGCTCAATGTACAGCCGATGGCCCCACGAGGAAGACAATGGACGAAATAAGTCATTCCAAACTGTTCAATGATCTCATGGCTGGGGCGTCCATCTCCTTCTAAGGGATAGCGAGTGGCCATGAACCCTCCTTCCATTTCAGGAGAAAATCTAACACCCACGTCATTGATATCTTCTAAAGTGAGTTCCCATCCATTCACGGCTGGGAAGCGGTAGGGATAAATCCCGTAAGGCGCTAATTGATCCATCGACATTCTGAATTTTTCAGGCCTTTGATCGAGATTGATCATGTAGATAAAATCGATGTTTTTCATAGAAAAACAGCTCGATTTATTGACGATCTTTCTGAAATGGTCCTCAATGTCCCCATGCAGAAAACTCAAGAAAAAGAAGCTTGCAACCAAAAAGTTCTTCATCGAGCGCAAAGAATATTTAGAGATTCAATTTCTGTCGATTATTTTTGACTTTCCTCCTTTAGAGGCATAGTATGACCCCTTTTTTTAGGAGTCATCATGCGTAATATACTTGTT
>CAYZHU010000028.1:0-14881 GCA_964477585.1 uncultured bacterium | reverse complement strand
CGAGGAGAAGTCAATTCTAATTTTTTCTTCTCCAGGAGAAAAAAGCATTTCTTTCTTGCAATCGATAGAGAAAACACTTAATATTTTAGGCTTTAGTTGTTGTTTAAGACATATTGGGTCCAAAAGAGCCCAAATGGTTGAACTGATCATTGCAGATGAGATGGATCGCGAGTGGGCAGTAGTCCGAATGGAAAATGATAGAGTAATCATCTCAGTTGAAAAAATACTCGCTCTTCTGCTAGAAAAGAACCTCGATGGTAATTTAGCAAAGGCGAATTTACCCAAGTGAACTCAAAAGTTGGGAATATGACAAGGAATGGTAATCGTTGAGAATCAATAGAGAAATACGAGCTGATCGGCTACGCGTAATCACTGAAGATGGAGAACAGCTGGGAATCTTGACTTTAAGGGAAGCCTTAGCAAGAGCCGAGGAAATGGGATTGGATCTCGTGGAGATCGCCCCAACGGCGAAGCCTCCAGTAGCCAAGATAATCGATTACGGAAAGCTGCGTTACCATCAGGCGAAGAAAGAGAAAGAGAGCAAAAAAGCTCAAGTACAAATTAAGGTTAAGGAAATCAAGCTGAAGCCGAATATTGATGTGCATGATTTCCAGACAAAACTAAAACATGCCCGTGAGTTTTTGCTCAAGGGGAACAAAGTGCGTGTTTCGATTATGTTTCGAGGTCGAGAAATGCTCCATTTGGATCTGGGCGACAAGGTTGTCCAGCAATTCTGCACGGAGCTTTCCGATATCGCAATCCTCGAAGCGCCGCCTAAGTTAATGGGCCGTACGATGACGACAGTCTTAGCCCCCAGCGGCAAGCGGCCAAAATCTGCAGCAGTGGCTGCAGCAACAGGAAAATAGTAGGAGATATCACAGTGCCAAAAATGAAAACCCGTAAGGCGATGAAAGCCCGATTCAAGGTGACTGGCCGTGGGAAGCTGAAACGCACCCGTCCAGGTCGTCGCCATATGTTAAACAAGAAGAGTTCCAAGAGAAAGAGGAGTTTAGGAAAGTCCCGACTCGTGGATGAAGGTCAATTGAAAATGTATAAAAGAATGATAGGAGCCTAAACACCTATGGTAAGAATTACAAATTCCGTCGCAGCTCGACGCAGGACAAAAAAGCTCCTGAAGCGCTGTAAAGGTTTTTACGGAGATAGAAAAAACCACCTGAAGCTTAGCAAAGACGCATTGATGTCAGCGCTTGCTTTCAATTACAAGCACCGAAAATTGCGCAAGCGCGATTTCCGCAGTCTTTGGATTACCCGTATTGGCGTAGCCGCAAAAATCAACGGCATGTCTTACAGCAGGTTGATCGATGGTCTGAAACGGGTCGGCTGTGGCATTAACCGGAAGATCCTTGCAGAGCTCGCAATCCGCGACCCTGGAGCTTTCACAGCAATAGCCACCACAGCTAAGCAAGGTTTGACAGCTTAGACCGCAAGTAGGTAGATATGGCCTCTCTTCCTGAGCAGATCGGGGAGCTTCGCTCTCTATTCATTCAAGAACTGAAAGAGGCCGCCTCTTCTAAAGACCTAGAGAATCTCAAAGTCAAGTATCTAGGTAAAAAGGGTCCTGTCCAGGGCCTTATGGTTGAGCTTAAAAACTGTGCAGCAGATGAGCGTCCTCAATTCGGCAAGTTGATCAACGATCTCAAAGAAGAGTTGATTTCCCATTGCGACCACAGTCTGGCTCGGCTCAAGACGCAAGAGCAAAATGACCGTCTAAAGCAAGAATGGCTTGATGCGACGCTTCCTGGCCGTCGTCATTTTCAAGGGCGGCTCCATCCGATTACACAAACGATGTCCCGTTTGCTTGATATTTTCAAAGGGATGGGATTTTCGATCCTTCTTGGTCCTGATGTGGACAATGACTATTATAACTTTGAAGGGCTGAATTTTCCGCCTGACCATCCATCTCGCGACATGCAGGATACATTTTATCTGCAATCTTCCTATTTACTTCGGACCCATACGAGCAATGTGCAAGTTCATGCGATGGAGACATACACACCTCCTATTCGGATTATAGCGCCGGGCCGTTGTTTCCGTAACGAAGACATATCGGCCCGTTCCCATGTATTTTTCCATCAGATTGAGGGATTCTACATCGACAAGAACGTTACATTTGCCGATCTCTTTGCGACGATGGATGAATTTCTCTCTAAGCTCTTTGGAGAAAACATAAAGACGCGGTTCCGTCCTTCTTATTTTCCCTTTGTGGAACCGGGGCTAGAGGTGGATGTGCAGTGTATATCTTGTAAGGGATCTGGATGTCGTCTTTGCAAGCATTCAGGTTGGTTAGAGATATTAGGTGCGGGGATGGTGCATCCGAATGTACTTAAGAAGGGGAAACTCGATCCGGAAGTTTATTCTGGGTATGCGTGGGGGATGGGGATTGAGCGATTGACGATGCTACTGCATGATATACGGGACATCAGATACTTTACTGAGAACGATCTTCGGTTTCTCGAACAATTTCCTTGAAATAAGAGCAGCAAAGCTTTAGAATACTTTCTCATACAAAATACGGAAGAGTGGCAGAGTGGCCGATTGCACCTGTCTTGAAAACAGGAGGCCCCTTACGGGGTCCGTGGGTTCGAATCCTACCTCTTCCGAATTTTTTTCCAAAAAATTGGAAGAAAGAAAAGCCAACTGCTTGGCTTTTCGTGGCAGGATTCGAATGAAGTGGCGTTAGACCGCCGCGAATCGCCGCCCCGGTAGCAAGAGTCGTCTCGACTCTGCGAGAGGGGATCCTACCTCTTCCGCCAATGCAACCAATTCGAACCCTTGGTCTCGATCAATAGGCCGGGATTTGAATATTCGTAAGAGCTACAAAATAGCTCTTCCTCTCAATCTGATTGTTCGCCACGATACATTGGTCTACAAAGGGATCAAGGAACCTTGCTTTTTCACGATCTCGAGCGCTTCTGCATAAGTTTCTTCATGGATGATGTAGTGTTTGCCTGTAGCAGGGTATCGATTTGGGTAATCGCGTATTTCATAGCGTTCGTATTTTATTTTTCCCTTGGAAAAATAGACTTCAGATACTCCCTGGCCCAAATCAATTTTGAGTTCGTCTTTGAAATGAATAGCGATTCGAATAAAATCGCTAGTCAACGGGTAAACATCTAATTCTGATCTTATTTCTGAATTGGTATTGATTTCATTTAACAAAGCTTCTCCTACAGAAACGAGTAAGATCCGAGCTTGATCCAGAGAGATTTCATCATTTTTTGTTTTATAAAGTGAATAAGTGACCTTGAAATTGGCCACCCCGTTCACAAATTCATAGCCTTTAGGAAGATGATTGTTAATCCCATAACCAGTAAGAACTAGATCTGTCTCAGGTTTTATTTTTTTAGAAAACTCAACTAAGAGTTTATATTCAGGAACTATCTCCCATAGGTGTTGGGCTTTCTTTTGGCAGGAAGAGTTCATCAATAGAACACAAAAAATAATGAGCCCGCTAATAGATCTCATATTTATTAACAATTTCATTGTTTATATATTCATTAATTTTATCCTGATAATCTGGCTGCATAAAGTAATGCCCTCCTAGTATGCCATCTGTTTCAGTTTGATGTATGACCTCAACGTCTGCTCTTTCTTTTGCTCGTTCTATGCCATTTAGGCCGCCGTTGCAGACTCGGGAGGGCCAGTCCTCGGACCCAATCACATTGTAAACTTTGCAGGCTAAATTTTCATCTATAATTGCCGTGGTCCCAAGGGTGATTACCAAAATCGTATCCTGTTGTTCGGGGGATAGTTGCTTAAGCGCTTCGTTGAATACATGGCCCCCATTGCTAAAGGTGATGTGCAGCTGTTTCAGATTTGGCT
The DNA here is from genome assembly GCA_964477585.1 of uncultured bacterium. Classification (GTDB taxonomy): domain Bacteria; phylum Chlamydiota; class Chlamydiia; order Chlamydiales; family SM23-39; genus CAYZHU01. The sequence continues at coordinate 11,038 of CAYZHU010000028.1, read as the reverse complement.
TGCCTTGTTCGAGGATTTTATCGGCTATTTTCGTGAGGGTGTCGACTTCGTAATCAATCGATTCCTGGATCTTCGAGTGCTCTAGAATAGATCCTGGTATCCTAAATAATTGTGCTGTGAGACCTCCTTGAGTTGGAAGGTTTGCTGCATCAAGTGATTGGGATAGTTGATCGAATTTTTCTAATCCGACTACCGTTAACCCTGCTGGCAAACTAGGAGAGTGGATTAGGTGAGGCTGAACAGCAAATTTTTCATCTAGAGTTGAGTATAAGCATGTTCCCCCTTCTACTATTGAGGGACCGTCATTATTGATCCCACAGTGAAAATGGAAAGTGCTTTGATGTTCGTCTCCGATCAATGAGATTTCTTCAAAGGGGGGATGGAGTTCAGTTTCGGAGGAGGCTTTGCCAAAGACGAAGGTGGAGGCGTAATTGGGACTGATTAACTCATCTTCAGTTATGAATCGATTTGGGTTCGCTCTTTCCCATTCGGCGATTTGCTCTTCATGTAAATATTGGGGTTTCTTATTTGCTCCGCTTAATTCGTAGGTTTCCAGAGGAGACCCGTAGTAGCTGGGCGGTGTATTTGAGGAGATAGGATTTAGGGGAATATTTCGGTAGAGGAATTCGGACAGAGGACTTGTTAAGGTAGGTGTAAAGGGAATGCCGGACTGGGGAGGCGGAGCTATTGGTGGTTCAGCAGTGATTGTATTGAAGAGAGAGGGCGGTTCAGGAGGGATGGGGGGATTGAGGAATTGAGAGAGCGGGCTTGTTAATGTCGGGGTGAAGATAGGATCGAATGGAGCTGCGAGCGATTGAGTACTTGGAAGAGAGTCATCAGGTGGTGGGGGTCCATTAGAGACAGGAGGATCATTTTGGGGAGGAGAGGGTCTCTTTTTATCGTCTTCATTTACGAGATTGTTAAGGAGAGCGCCTCCTGCGGCTGCGGCAGGTCCACTGCCGCTTCCTCCGGTTGCTACGGCAATAATGACCACAGTGGTGACAACAGCGACCACGGCAACTCCAATGAGGATTTCTTTGGCATGCTCCTTGCAGAATTTCCAAGCGTCACTTAGCAACCCAGCGGGGACGATGACTCCGTCGCGGCCGCGGGCAAGTAGACCTTCGGGTGTGTCCAGAAGCTCGAGGATATCTCTTTCGACGAATGGACAACCTTGACTTCCCTTGTAGGCGAAATAGGCGGCCGCTAGAAGATAGCCGGGGCTATTCGGATTTTCGGTCATGAACAAAGCTTGGATCCGAGACTCGATCGCCTCTTTAATGGCGTCGGCGTCGGCGACTGTGATGGAATGGCCGTTCCATAAGGGTAGATTCGGATCTATGCCTGCTAACTGAAAGTAGAAGTCGCTGTCGCCTCCGTATGCACTAATTTCCATGTCCATAATTCCTCACATCAAAATTTGTGTAGGAAAGACTTATCTGCCTAATATTAAATTGGAGTCAACTATTTTTTTGATCTTTTTTGATTTCCGAGGGACTAAGGTCCCAATGACCTTCACCGTGGAAAGTTCCGCCTCAATCTTTTTTTTCCTATGAGGATTTCTTTGGCATGCTCCTTGCAGAATTTCCAAGCGTTACTCAGAGGCTGTGAAGAAATTGGGACCGCAACCGATTTTGATGAAATTCTTCTGCAATTTTTTTGGAAAAAGGGCCAAGAATTTCGCAAAAGCGGTCCGGTAATGATTTCTTCACAGCCTCCAAAGCAAATCGGGGCAATAGCTCAGTTGGTTAGAGCAGCGGACTCATAACCCGTCGGTCTCTGGTTCAAGTCCAGGTTGCCCCATTTTCTTAAATATCTGCGGAAAGGGACTGTTAAATATTCATAAAATATATTATTGAACAGTGATTTAAAATAATTTTTTTAATTCATATGTTGTGGTATAATATTGTGAAATAAAAGAAGGATACTAATTATGGCAATTCCAGCCAGCCAGAGACTGCCAGAAACCCATCTAGTACAACAACAGCTACCCTTTCAGAAAATAAAGCGGAAGGCGCCGTCTTCCTGCGCGGCTACTAAGCAAGCTGCCTCAAGTGTCTTCAAGGGAGGGGCGGGTCCAGCCGCCTCGGTGTCTTCAAATGTTTCTTTGAGCAAGAAAATCCCTAGGAGAGCAATCGTGCAAGCAGCCGCCGATGAGGAAATAAACGCAGCCGAATTCGAGGAGATTGGCGAGCCTCCCTATGTTTTGTGCAATGAACAGAACCAGGAAGAAACGGTCCAGGCGCTCAAGAGAAAGGGCATACGGAAGGGGAATCATTTTGGGTTTTCGGCTTGGTTTAATTACGACATCATGGCAGCAGTCGAATCATCCAAAGGAGTGATTTGCGATGTGAATCCACGAATGATCGAATTTTATCATATCTTTGAAGAAACGATCCGGGCATCTGCGAACCGGCAGGAATTTGTTGCACTACTTCAAATCGCTTTGAATCCTGAAAAAAAGCCCGGCTATTTCGATAACGGATTCCTGTTCATGCTCCCAGAAGCACTCGATCGCTCAGGAAGTTGGCTTTCTACTGACGAAGGTTTTACCCATATCAAAACGATGCATGAGGAGGGCAGAGTAGAGTATCACGAATTGAATGCAGCAGAAAAACAGCCTTCAGTCTTCGAACAGATAAAAAAAGAACTTGATACCATTCAAACTTTCTATGCTTCGAATATTTTCGAATGGTTGCAAAACGACTCAAAAGAAGTACATGAGTCATTTAAGAGAAACATGCGCGTAATGATCAAACCTCAAACGCAGTATATTGATGCCTTCTATCCTCACATGGCCCACAATGGCATGCCGATCAAAAAAGGGAGCGGCCCCCCGCTTCGCATTACAGAAGGAGGGCTTCCTCCTTTCGTGAGAACGATCCCAAAATAGACCTGCCGGAAGCCCCCTTCTCAATTTTCTCAATAAAAGAAATAAAACTCCTTTGTTTAAAGAAAGCAAGATACCCCGAGGCTGTGAAAAAATTGAGACATCCACCGATTTTTTCACAGCCTCTCAGCAACCCAGCGGGGACGATGACTCCATCGCGGCCGCGGGCAAGTAGACCTTCGGGTGTGTTCAGAAGCTCGATGATATCTCTTTCGACGAATGGACAACAATCAGAGATCATTTTTGTCAGAGATTGTCTTCAGTTTAGTGGACAGATGAGTGCTTTGCTTTTTTGATAATCGAGAAAAATAACGTTTTTCTTGAAGAAATCTACCCCCAAATAACCATCTATGTCATTCAATGAAGGAGCTATGTTAGCAATATCGAGATGGGTCTTTCCTAAATCAACTTCCCCAATCTTAAATTTTGATGTTGTAATCCTTTCTGGACTCTCTTGGAATTTTCGAATAGTAGAAAGAGGGGCCGATGTATTGATGAAAAATCGCTTGGTTCCAAAATCAGTTTCAATAGTAAAAATCGCTCCCCATCGAGTCAGCGTAAAAGGAATTTCCTGAAAGTCTCTAATCGAATAATCTTCGGCCTTTAGATCCTCAAAGTTTTTGAGAATAAAAAGAAGCGAGCGGGAAAAATCTAGCAGTAAGTTGCACGTCTGAAGCGTGTTCCTCCCCACTCTTCCGGAAATGTCAGCTTGAACGATATCATCGTCTTCTTCGGCTATTGTATGAATGACTTCACCATTTTGTATCCGAATACGCTGAAGTAGATATTTTTGTGCTGTATATTCTTGACCATCTAAATCTATAGTCGTGTGTGTGCCAAGACGCTCTTTCTTGGAAATTGCTTTTAATACATCTCGTTTCAATGCAAATTCACAAGGGATTCCTAAATCGAGAATAAGAGGATGAGACTTCCCTTCAATTTCTACTTGCATGATCGGAATTTCATGCGAAAAGTCGAGAGGGATTCGAATGGCTTTTGGCTCTTTAGTGAAGAGACCAAAAAATAGAAGCACTGATAAAAACAGAAAATATTTCATAGTCCCATCAAAAAATAATTGCTCCACAAACTTTAGAGGAAGGTCCAATAAAAGCTTTATTGTTCTCGAAATCAAGATAGATTGCGTACTTTTTCAGAAAATCAATCCCTAGTAATCCATCTGCATCTACAGCAGAAGCCATTTCAAAAAGTGAAAGATCGAATGGTCCAAAATCATGCCCACCCAGCGCAAATTTCGTTGTTGTAAAGATCTGTCTTCCTGGAGCCGCTTCTCGAACTTGTAAATGCGACTCTCTTAGAATCGATGCATTTGCTCCTGTATCCAGAATAAACCTCTTAACGCCAATATCGGTATCAATTGACAAAATGATTCCCCAGCGACCCATCTCAAAAGAAGTTTCAAAGAGATCACATATTGGCCAATGATCCTTCTTAAGTTGATCCATGCTGCTCGTAACGAATAACATTGAATTAGGGAAATCGATAAATAGGTTGTTGGATTTAAAGCAATACCTGCCGACCCGGCCGATAAAAGGAATTTGAGAGTTCTTTTTATCATCCAGCCGCCAAAGCACAGCCCCTTTTGTCACAAAATCTCTCGATTCCTCAAGAATTACAGCGTCTTTGCATTCGAGATTTTTAGCTTTAATGAGAGGAACAGAATAGCCGCTTACTTTATATTGATTTCCTTTGAGATCTGTTGTGGTGAAAAATTCTACGAATTTTTTTTCAGAGATATTTTCTAATGCCTCCCTAAAAAAGGCAAATTGACAGGCTGCTCCCAAATCCAACTTTACCGGGTATTTTTTTCCTTCAACCTCGACCTCAATTAAAGCATTGTCTTCAATGAGTTCAATGGGAATCCTAGCATAATAACCCTTAGCTAAGGGGGTTGCATGTTGATTATATTGAGAAAAGAAGTACCAACAACCTAATAACACGAACAAGGATAGGAATATGAGAGCAGCTTTTTTCATTAGTAAATCCTATTTAAAACTCATGGTCAACTCTCACTTCAACTTTGCCTGAAGTATTGCCCCGATTATCAACACTTGCTTCTCCGCTTGCTGTAACAGAAGTGCTTTTGTCATCTGAGTTTGCGGTTACATGCACTTCGCCCTTAATTTCGGAATTTCCATCTTTGTCTTTTTCCGCGGAAATCTTCCCACCAGCAGAATTCATCGATTTCATTCTAGCGGTGGAGAGACGATCGAAGCTACTTAAAATCGTTCGCGCAAAAGCTGCACCATTATTCCCTCCTCCATCAAATAATTTCAACTCTTTGCCATTCCAATGAACGGTTTCAGGGCAGTTAAGACCCAAGTTGTCTACGTCGTTATCTAGGCCTGAATATTCACCAATGTACATACAATCTCCTTATGGGTTTGTTAGAGAAAAAGAATTTTTTACGAAACGTTAATATTTTCGTCAACGGAAATTTAAATAATTTTTTGAGTGCTCGTCAGGATTTCTAGCCTGCAGGCCTCAATCTTAATCTGGTGTAAAATTGTGAGGTTTGGTTAATCTTTCTGGGCTAAAATTTAGGAAAACGACATGACAACAGCACTTAATAGACCGACTTTTTTTGAAGCTCAATTTAGACCTATAGCTCAACAGTATGGAGAACACGTAATTGAATTCAATTTAGGAAAGAAAGGAACTCTTACTGGAGTCCTTTGGGGATTCGTTGAAAAGATGCCACGGGTTTATAGGTCTGCTTACAATGTTACTAGTTTTGAAGTAAATGACGATAATGTAGTCGAGGGCGGATTCCGAGTTGTGCCTCCTGAAATAATTCAGTCGATTCGTGTGCTAGGCGATAGTTTGCAGACTTGGTTAAATATTACGCCAAATGCAAAACAGACGATTGTTAAACAAAACAAGGATTGTAAAGTGGATAGTAAATTTACTAAAGAGTTCTTTGGAGTCAATCTCAATGATGGAAAAAATGATAGGCTCAAATTGATGTCCAATATTATGTCGCAAATAGGAGTTGAGCAGAGAGAAATCGACTCATTTATTCAATAAGCAAGCGCGTAGTTTTGTAAATTCTCTGGCGTAAATTGTGAAGATTGGTTAAGTTTCCTGTAAAATTTAGGAAAAAATCATGGCGTCAGCACTGAATAGTCCGACTTTTACAGAAGCTAAATTTAGACCCATGTCCCGAGCATTTGCTAAAGGAGAGCACCTACTTGAGTTCGATTTAGGAAAATACGGAAAACTCACAGGAACTTTAATTGGGTTCATTGAATCTATGCCAGGAGTTCACAGATCTGCCTACAATGTTACAGGTTTGGAAATAGACAAAAACAGGGTCGCAGAAGGTGCATATCGAGTTGTTCCTCCTGAAATCGTTCGATCGATTACAGTATTGGAATCGAATCTGGATAATTGGTTGCGTACTACGCCAAATGCAGCTTCTATCATTGCTGAACAAAACAGAACTTGCAAAGTGAATAGTCAGTTCGCTAGAAATTTCTTTCAGATTGGCCTTAATGATGGACCTAAAGTTGTTCAGAATTTGATAGATAGAGTCTTGCACCAATTAGACAAATCGGGAATCTTTGGAAGGGCGCCTCAACTAGAGGCGCGGCAACAAAACTATGATGCTTTGCTCTTCAGATCTTAGCTGTTGGATATCCTTTTGACTTCCAGGCGTCTAGCCCGTCTGAATAGACGTTCAGATTCGTATAGCCAAGAGCAGCCATCTTATCTTGAAGCACTTCTGAAGCGCCGCAGCTGGGGTTGCAGCAGTAGATAACTACTAAACGGTTTTTATTGGGGACTGCTGATTGGATTGCCGCATCGGCAGATTCCCAGGGGACCCATTTTGCCCCAGGAATGATCATGTGATCAAATTGCTGCTCAGATCGAGCGTCGATAATCGTCATCTGCTTTCCCTGATCGATCCACTTTTTTAATGTGTCGGTCTGAATTGTTTCAGAAAATAAGAAAAGCGGACATAAAAAGAGCAGCCTCAGCCATCTCATATTCAACCTCAGTTTTTTTCAATTTACTATTTTTTGCTCAATATTTAAATAGGATTTATGAGGTAAAAATGAAGCAGATTGCATTCCTTCTATTGAGCATTTTATGTGCTTGCAGCTCAGATCCATGCGGGACGGCTGAAAAGTGTTCCGAAGATCGAGATTGCCTTTGCTGGTGTTCCCAAATTTGCAATTTTAGAAAGAAAACTTCTAAAGATCATCCCTATTGGGTAGAAAATGATCCGAATGGGAAGTTCTGCTATTGCAAAAAATGGGATTGGGACCACTACAACAACAACTGCATTTTAAATATAGGGGACAAAGAACCGCCCGATGCGGACTAATGTCTCTTGAAGTATTGGACTTCTCTTTCATGCTTCTTAGCAGCTGTGAGGCTAGAGAATGTCCCTAGATTGCGCCTCTTTCCCGTTTTGGGATTTTTTTTCCGGGAATAGAGCCGATATTGTCCTGAACGTAGCTTTCGAATCATGCCTTTCCTCTAACAAAATCATCTGCAGTTGTCAATCCCCCTTCCAATAAAAAGGGGGAAAAAGTATCATCCGTTTCTCTATGAAAAAATATTTTTTCTTCCTTTTACTTTCGCTGACGTCTCTGTTCGGAGATGAGTTTATCAAGATCCAAAGACAATTGATGGAAGCGGAACAAGAACTGGAAGAGGCGGAGGAGATGACTCAGCCTATTCCGCAAAGGAGAATGACGGGGGATTGGAATGGCTGGCGCCCTTGGCTTGCCTGCCACGGCGTCAGGATCATCTCTTCTTATACGACAGATATGATCGGAAATCCAGTTGGAGGACATGCAAGAGGATTTGCCTATGCCGGTTCGTTTGGTTTGGGATTGGAAGTCGATTTTGAGAAAGCTGCTGGTATTTCTGGTTTGGATTTTTTTACTTCGGCGGTATGGAGAACCGGGACCAACCTATCTACTCGTAAAATCCATAACCAGTTCCCTGTTCAACAGGTGTACGGTTCCCAAACGGTCAAGCTAAATGAGTTGTTCCTAAAAGAGACTCTTTTTAATGGGAGATGGATTTTAAAGGCAGGCCGATTGGATGGAGGAAATGACTTTCTCCAATCGAATTTGTTTTATCAATATGTAAACAATGCATTCGATGGGAATCCTGTCGCCGTCTTCAATAATTTTGCTTTATCAGCAAATCCGAAAGCAACTTGGGTAGCCTACACCTTCTTTGAGCCGGTGAAACGATTTGATGTGAAAGCCGCTGTTTACAACGCGAATACCTACATCAGTAAGAACAGATATCATGGCGTCAATTTCACCTTCAATAGCACGAATGGGGTGATTTGGATCACCGAATGGGCCTACAGATTGAACCAAGAACCGTGCGATACCGGAATGCCGGGAAATTACCGCATCGGCTTCCTTTACCAGACAGGACCTGTTTCAAAATTCTTAAATGGGATTGTCAGAGGCGATTATTGTTACTATTTCATGTGGGACCAGGTGATTTACCGCCCAGATGGGGGAAATTCGAAAAGATCCTTAACTCCTTTTGCCACTTTCCTTTGCGCTCCGAAAGATCGGAATCGTTTCCCTTTCTTCTTCATCTCGGGCCTGGTGTACCAGGGACCGTTCGAGGCGAGGCCTAAAGATTCGATCAATTTAGGAGTCGCATATGGCCGCTTTAGCGGCGATTTGGATAAATTAGAAAGAGAGATGGGGCAAGAAGAACAGAGTTTTGAGATGGTGGTGGAGCTCAATTATTGTATCTGGGCTGCCGAGTGGCTCCAAATTACACCCGATTTCCAATATATCATCAACCCAAGGGGAGAGGATACCCCGAACGCCTTTTGCTTAGGCGCCCAGATCAACATTATTCTTTAAGTGAGTCCAAACGATTTGGCAATGAGATAGGAGAGAGCTCCGACAGCGCCTGCTCCAGGCAGGGTTAGAAGCAAGGCGTAGATGAGCTTTTGGGGAGTGCGCCATTGGACATGGTGAGACCCTTTTGCGGAACCTACCCCTGTGATGCTTCCCGCAATCATGTGGGTTGAGCTAACGGGCATCCCTAAAAAACTCGCTGCGAGAATGACGGCTGATGCAGAAGTCTCAGCCGCAAATCCTTGGACAGGATCGATCCGAGTGATCGCAAATCCCATCGTCCGGATGATCCGGAATCCGCCAGAGGCTGTCCCTAGCCCCATCACGATCGCGCAGCTCATGATGACCCAAATCGGGATTTCGGTAGAGGTGAGATAGCCCCCAGCAAAGAGGCCTAGTGTAATGAGTCCCATGCTTTTTTGGGCGTCGTTGAGTCCGTGAGAGAGGGCGACAAAACAAGCGGAGCCGATCTGCAGGTGCCGAAAGATCGCTTTGCCATGCGCGCCTGGATGGAATTTTAAGTAGAAATAGAGTCCTTTCATGATGAGATAGCCGAGGGTGAATCCGATGATAGGAGAAAAGATCATCGGTAGGATCACTTTGTGAATAAGACCAGTCCATATTATAGCCTCGAATCCTTGATGAATCCAGGCGGCGCCTAAAAGTCCGCCGATGAGCGCGTAGGAAGAGCTGCTCGGAATGCCGTAATACCAGGTGAGAAGATTCCAGGCGATGGCGCCGATAACAGCGGCTAAGACTACGATTTGGGTCGCATGTTCCGCTTCGACAAGCCCCGTTGCGATCGTTTGCGCAACCCCGCTGATTTGAGTGGCCCCAATGAAATTAAGGACGCCTGCCATAACAATAGCGGAAATGGGGGCCAAGACACGGGTTGCGATAACGGTAGAGACGACATTGGCCGCATCGTGAAAGCCGTTCGTATAGTCGAAGATCAGGCCAAATAGGACAATCAGGAAAATCACGATTTCCATTCACCAGAGTCTAGCGGTTTTTTTTTGATTTGGCAAGAAGAGACCTTTTCAGATATGATTGTAGCCTTTTTAAACTGGAGGTGTTTATGGCGAGATTTGCGAATTTGTGTTTCTTTTTTGCAGCCTTGTTCCCCTTCTTGATTTCAGCTACGGAGTTGGATGTGAAAAAAAGTAATGTAGTTGTCATTGAGACAACCCTTGGAAATATTGAAATCACTTTGAGGCCAGATGTGGCTCCCAAGACTTGTGAAAATTTCTTGGGATTGATTGCTAAGAATTATTACAACGGAACGATCTTCCATCGGGTCATCAAGAGTTTCATGATCCAGGGGGGAGATCCAACTGGGACAGGCGCTGGAGGAGAATCGATCTGGGGCAAAAGTTTTGTTGATGAATTCAATGCGAATATCAAATTCGACAAGATGGGAGTGCTCGCAATGGCCAATCGGGGACCCAATACCAATGGAAGCCAATTTTTTATCACAACCGCCGCGACCCCTTGGCTCAACATGCGCCATACGATTTTTGGAGAAGTAACCAGCGGCTACGATGTAGTAAAAAAGATCGAGATGGTTCAGACAGGAGCGCAAGACCGCCCTGTTGAAGCTGTCAAAATCTTAAAAGTCTATGTAAAATAAGTTAGTATGATGTTGGCTATGAAGATTACGCTGAGTAGCCAACAGATTGGATGGATTTCCTTCCAGCGGTTTGTGATTGCCTTTAGAACTACAAACGAGATAAAGCCAGAGACAAATCCGTTGTAGATGCTGAAAGTGAGGGGAATTGCAACGAGTGTGGAAATAGCGGGAATCGCTTCTGTCCAATCGGACCATTTGACCGCAATGACTTCACGGGCCATGAAGATACCGATTGCGATCAGCGCAGGGGCTGTTGCAAAAAGTGGAATGGAAGAGATCATAGGGTAGAGGAATAGACAGCTGAGGCTGCAAAGCGCGGCTACCCCCGCCGTGATCCCTGTCCTCCCTCCAGCCTTGATCCCAGACGAAGACTCGAGGGTATAGGTGAGAGTTCCCGTGCCTAAAATCGCCGCCAGCATGCTCCCTGTGCCATCGGGGACGAGGATCCGGTCGATATTGCGGATTTCCCCTTTTTCATCTAAAACAGCTGCGAGTTTCGAGAGGACGGTAAGAGATGCTGTCGAGTCGAATAGGGTGATTAGGAACACCGAAAGGAGAGTCCCCATCCAATGGGGATGAAGGGGAGTCCAAAAATCGAGTTTGAGAAAAGTTGGGGAAAGAGAGGCGGGAAAATCAAAAAAGCCTTGCCAT